>NZ_JBEORW010000022.1:0-139447 GCF_040302565.1 Streptomyces sp. NPDC097981 | reverse complement strand
GTTTGCCGGTGCTGTAAATGCCGAGCGACCAGAGCAGCAGTCCCAGGAGCACGCCGAGCACCGCGAGGAGGACATCGTCGCGGCACGGGGGCGGCGCTGGTCGTGGCGGCCGGGGGGCCGGGTGGTGTTCCTGGTCCTGGTCATGGCGGTCGTCCCCGAGAAGTCAGGGCCCGGAGGTACCGGGCGGTAACTTGGTAGGGGAGTTCTACGGTTCGCGACCACCCTCCGCAACGGCGCCCCCGGGGCCGGGGCGGGCGGGGGCCGTTCACCTATCCGGGTGGGCGCCGCAGGCCCCCGGCCGCTCACCGTGTCCGCGAGCGGCACGCGGTGGACGGATTCCGGCCGGCGCCCCGCAGCCCGAAGGGGGACCGCCGCCGTCACCGGACGGAGTCCGGTCAAGTCGTATCCTGAGGGCGTTCCCGACTACTGAAAGCAGCCGGCCATGCGCGTGTACGTCCCCCTGACCCTCCCCGGGCTCGCCGAGGCGCACAAGGCGGGTGAGCTGGGCCCCGCCCCGCTGCGTGCGTACGCCGTCACACCCGGCCTGCGGGAGTGGTACGCGTCGGACGACATCGAGGAGCTGGAGTACGCCGCCCTCGGCCGGGCGGCGGCCGCGTCCCTGCGGATGCTCGCCGAGGACGACGGCGTCCCGCGCAAGCGCGTGGTCGTGGCGGTCGACGTGGACGACAAGGCCGCCGCCGCGACCCCCGGCCTCGACGAGGCCGCCCTCGGACAGGTGTCCCTCACCGCCGCCGTGCGGCTCTCCGTGGCCGCCGCCGTGCACGTCGACGCCGATGACGCCCTGGACGACGTGACGGCCGCCGCTGCCGCCCTCGGGGCCGCCGACGGCGGGGACGAGGACGCGCAGTTCACCGTGGACGGCGCCGAGGACCACGAACTGCTGTGGTTCGGCGTCCAGGAGATCCCGGGGCTGCTGAAGTGACCACCCCCGCCACCCCCGCCGGCCGCGCCGTCCCCGCCGCACCCGTCCACATAGTCTGGGACTGGAACGGCACGCTGCTGCACGACATCGACGCCGTGATCACCGCCACCAACGCCTCGTTCGCCGAGTTCGGCTTCGCGCCGATCACGCTGGAGCGCTACCGCGAGCTGTACGTCGTACCGGTGCCGAAGTTCTACGAACGGCTGATGGGGCGGCTGCCCACCGACGCCGAGTGGGAGGTCATGGACGCGACCTTCCACCGGTACTACTGGGCCGCCGCCGACACCGCCGGGCTCGCCGAAGGGGCCCGGGAGCTGCTGCGGGACTGGCAGGCGGACGGGCTCACGCAGTCCCTGCTCTCGCTCGCGCCCCACGAGAAGCTCGTGCCGCTCGTGCAGGCACACGGGATCGAGCGGCACTTCCTGCGCGTCGACGGCCGCATCGGGCCCTCGCACACCAGCAAGGCAGGGCATCTCGTACGGCATATGCAGGCCCTGGAGGAGACGGGCGTGAGCACCGGCCGTACGGTCCTCATCGGGGATGCGGTGGACGATGCGCTCGCCGCAGCGCACGTGGGCGCCCGGGCCGTCCTTTACACGGGTGGTTCGCACAGCCGCAGCAGTCTGGAACGAGCCGGGGTCCCCGTCGTGGACTCGCTGGCAGAGGCCGTACTCACTGCTCGCGAGCTGGCCGAATAGTTACTGGCATCGGGCGGGTCGCGTCACTGCGCACATCGTCAAACTTCCCGACCTGCTTTTGTACAGATCTGGTGCGTGACTAAGGGGGGGTCCGGCGAGATAGCCTGGTACCCGTGATCAGCGCGATAGTTCACGGAGGCACTGCCGCCTCCGGCCAGCGCCCGGCGCACGACCGTGCCCGGGCCTTCGCTGATCCCCGCTGCCGGGACCTCGCGCCGATCATGGCCAAATCCCTCCCGGGCGGCTCTCACGACGGCATGGCGCCGATTCCGAACGGTCACCCCGCATCGCGGCGCTACGTCATTCCTTCCTTCACCTACGTCACGCAATGGCGCGCGACAGGAGCCAGAGGACATGCAGACCAAGCTGGACGAAGCAAAGGCCGAGCTGCTCGCGCGGGCGGCACGGGTAGCTGAGCACAGCCCGGCCGGGGGGCTACTTCCGACTGGGTCCGAGCAGGGAGAGCGGCCCGACCGGGAGACGACTCTCTCGTACCTCCAGCGCTACTACCTGCACACCGCCCCAGAGGACCTCCTGGACCGGGACCCGGTCGACGTGTTCGGGGCGGCGCTCTCGCACTACCGGCTCGCCGAGAACCGGCCGCAGGGCACCGCGAACGTGCGCGTCCACACCCCCACGGTCGAGGAGAACGGCTGGACGTCCAGCCACTCCGTCGTCGAGGTGGTCACCGACGACATGCCGTTCCTCGTGGACTCCGTGACGAACGAGCTGTCCCGGCAGAGCCGCGGCATCCACGTCGTGATCCACCCGCAGGTCGTCGTCCGCCGTGACGTGACCGGCAAGCTGATCGAGATCCTCGGTCCCGACTGCGACGCGCACGGCCCCAAGACCGCGCGCCCCCACGACTCCCTCGTCGAGTCCTGGATCCACGTCGAGACCGACCGCGAGACCGACCGCGCCGACCTCAAGCAGATCACCGACGACCTGCGCCGCGTCCTGTCCGATGTCCGCGAGTCCGTCGAGGACTGGGAGAAGATGCGCGACGCCGCGCTGCGCATCGCCGACGACCTCCCGAACGAGCCGACCGCGCCCGACCTGCTTGAGTACGAGCTCGAAGAGGCCCGTGAGCTGCTGCGCTGGCTCTCGGACGACCACTTCACCTTCCTCGGCTACCGCGAGTACAACCTCGTCGACGGCGACGCCCTGGCCGCCGTGCCCGGCACCGGCCTCGGCATCCTGCGCTCCGACCCGCACCACAGCGGCCAGGAGGACGACCACCCCGTCTCGCCGTCCTTCAACCGGCTGCCGGCCGACGCCCGCGCCAAGGCCCGCGAGCACCACCTGCTGGTGCTGACCAAGGCCAACAGCCGCGCCACCGTGCACCGCCCCTCCTACCTCGACTACGTCGGCGTGAAGAAGTTCGACGCCGAGGGCAACGTCGTCGGCGAGCGCCGCTTCCTCGGCCTGTTCTCCTCCGCCGCGTACACGGAGTCGGTCCGCCGGGTCCCGGTCATCCGCCGCAAGGTCGCCGAGGTCCTCGAAGGCGCCGGCTTCTCGCCGAACAGCCACGACGGCCGCGACCTGCTCCAGATCCTGGAGACCTACCCGCGCGACGAGCTGTTCCAGACCCCGGTCGACAAGCTCCGCGAGATCGCCACCTCCGTCCTGTACCTCCAGGAGCGCCGCCGGCTGCGGCTGTACCTGCGCCAGGACGAGTACGGCCGCTACTACTCGGCGCTCGTCTACCTGCCGCGCGACCGCTACACCACCGGCGTGCGGCTGCGCCTGATCTCGATCCTCCAGGAGGAGCTCGACGGCATCAGCGTCGACTTCACCGCCTGGAACACCGAGTCGATCCTCGCCCGCATCCACTTCGTCGTCCGCGTTCCGCAGGGCACCGAGCTGCCCGTGCTGACCGACGCCGACGTCGAGCGCATCGAAGGCCGGCTGGTCGAGGCCGCCCGCTCCTGGGCCGACGGCTTCGGCGAGGCCCTGGTCTCCGAGCTGGGCGAAGAGCGCGCCGCCGAGCTGCTGCGCAAGTACGGCACCTCCTTCCCCGAGGGCTACAAGGCCGACCACTCGCCGCGCGCGGCCGTGGCCGACCTGTGCCACCTGGAGCGGCTCTCCGCCAGTGACCGCGAGTTCGCGCTCTCGCTGTACGAGCCCGTCGGCGCGGGCCCCGGCGAGCGCCGGTTCAAGATCTACCGCACCGGTGAGCAGGTCTCGCTGTCCGCGGTCCTGCCCGTGCTCCAGCGCCTGGGCGTCGAGGTCACCGACGAGCGGCCGTACGAGCTGCGCTGCAGCGACCGCACCAACGCGTGGATCTACGACTTCGGCCTGCGGATGCCGGTGTCGTCCTCGAACGGGGACAGCTACCTCGGCGACGACGCCCGGGACCGTTTCCAGGACGCCTTCGCCGCGGTCTGGCAGGGCGACGCCGAGAACGACAACTTCAACACCCTGGTGCTGAGCGCCGGGCTCACCTGGCGCCAGGCCGTGGTGCTGCGCGCGTACGCGAAGTACCTGCGCCAGGCCGGTGTGAACTTCAGCCAGGACTACATGGAGGACACCCTCCGCAACAACGTCCACACCACCCGGCTGCTGGTCTCGCTCTTCGAGGCCCGCATGTCGCCCGGCCGCCAGTCCGCCGGCACCGAGCTCATCGACGCCATGCTGGAGGAGCTGGACGGGGCCCTGGACCAGGTCGCCTCGCTCGACGAGGACCGGATCCTGCGGTCCTTCCTCACCCTGATCAAGGCGACCCTGCGGACCAACTTCTTCCAGCTCAACGACGCGGGCGAGCAGCACGCGTACGTGTCGATGAAGTTCGACCCGCAGGCCATCCCGGAGCTCCCGGCTCCGCGCCCGGCCTACGAGATCTGGGTGTACTCCCCGCGCGTCGAGGGCGTCCACCTGCGCTTCGGCAAGGTCGCCCGAGGCGGCCTGCGCTGGTCCGACCGCCGCGAGGACTTCCGTACGGAGATCCTCGGCCTGGTCAAGGCGCAGATGGTCAAGAACACCGTCATCGTGCCGGTCGGCGCCAAGGGCGGCTTCGTCGCCAAGAACCTGCCGGACCCGTCGGTGGACCGCGACGCGTGGCTCGCCGAGGGCATCGCCTCGTACAAGATCTTCATCTCGGCGCTCCTCGACATCACGGACAACATGGTCGGCGGCGAGGTCGTGCCGCCGACCGGCGTGGTCCGCCACGACGAGGACGACACCTACCTCGTCGTCGCCGCGGACAAGGGCACCGCGACCTTCTCCGACATCGCCAACGGCGTCGCCGAGGCGTACGGCTTCTGGCTGGGCGACGCGTTCGCGTCGGGCGGCTCGGCCGGCTACGACCACAAGGGCATGGGCATCACCGCCCGCGGCGCCTGGGAGTCCGTCAAGCGGCACTTCCGCGAGCTGGGCCACGACACCCAGACCGAGGACTTCACGGTCGTCGGCGTCGGCGACATGTCCGGCGACGTGTTCGGCAACGGCATGCTGCTCTCCGAGCACATCCGCCTGGTCGCCGCCTTCGACCACCGGCACATCTTCCTCGACCCGACCCCGGACGCGGCGACCTCGTACGCCGAGCGCCGGCGCCTGTTCGAGCTGCCGCGCTCCTCGTGGGCCGACTACAAGGCGGAACTGCTCTCGTCGGGCGGCGGCATCCACCCGCGCACGGCGAAGTCGATCCCGATCAACGCGCACGTCCGCGAGGCCCTCGGCATCGAGGCGGGCGTCACCAAGATGACCCCGGCCGAGCTGATGCAGACGATCCTCCAGGCCCCCGTGGACCTGCTGTGGAACGGCGGCATCGGCACGTACGTCAAGGCGTCGTCCGAGACGCACACGGACGTCGGCGACAAGGCCAACGACGCCATCCGCGTCAACGGCGGGGACGTCCGGGCCAAGGTCATCGGCGAGGGCGGCAACCTGGGTCTGACCCAGCTCGGCCGCATCGAGTTCGCCCGGATCGGCGCCGGCGGCGAGGGCGGCAAGGTCAACACCGACGCCATCGACAACAGCGCGGGCGTGGACACCTCCGACCACGAGGTGAACATCAAGATCCTGCTCAACGCGGTGGTCGCGGACGGGGACATGACCGTCAAGCAGCGCAACAAGCTGCTCGCGGAGATGACCGACGAGGTCGGCCGCCTGGTGCTGCGCAACAACTACGCGCAGAACACGGCCCTCGCCAACGGCATCGCCCAGGCCCCCAGCCTGCTGCACGCCCAGCAGCGCTTCATGCGCCGCCTGGAGTCGGCCGGACTGCTGGACCGGAGCCTTGAGTTCCTGCCCGCCGACCGGCAGATCCGCGAACTGCTGAACAACGGCAAGGGCCTGACCCAGCCGGAGCTGGCCGTCCTGTTCGCCTACACCAAGATCACGGTGGCGGACGAACTCATCGCCACCGAGCTGCCGGACGACCCGTACCTGCGCCGCCTGCTGTACGCGTACTTCCCGGGCGCCCTGCGCGGGAAGTTCCCGGAGCAGATCGACGCACACGCGCTGCGTCGCGAGATCATCACGACGCTGCTGGTCAACGACACGGTCAACACCGGTGGTTCGACCTTCCTGCACCGGCTGCGCGAGGAGACCGGGGCCTCCACGGAGGAGATCGTCCGGGCTCAGCTCGCGGCCCGCGAGATCTTCGGCCTGGCCGAGGTGTGGGACGCGGTCGAGGCGCTGGACAACAAGGTCGCGGCCGACGTCCAGACCCGGGTCCGCCTGCACTCGCGGCGCCTGGTCGAGCGCGGCACCCGCTGGCTGCTGAACAACCGGCCGCAGCCGCTCCAGATCACCGAGACCATCGAACTCTTCGGCGACCGGGTCGGCCAGGTCTGGGCCGAGCTGCCCAAGCTGGTGCGCGGCGCCGACCTGGAGTGGTACCAGTCGATCATGGACGAGCTGACCGGCGAGGGCGTGCCGGACGAGCTGGCGGCCAAGGTCGCCGGATTCTCCTCGGCGTTCCCGACGCTGGACATCGTCGCGATCTCGGACCGCACCGGAGTCGACCCGCTGGGCGTCGCCGAGGTGTACTACGACCTCGCCGACCGCCTGGACATCACGCAGCTGATGGACCGGATCATCGAGCTGCCGCGGGCGGACCGCTGGCAGTCCATGGCGCGCGCCTCCATCCGCGAGGACCTCTTCGCGGCGCACGCGGCGCTGACCGCCGACGTGCTGGGTGTGGGCAACGGCAACTCGACTCCCGAGGAGCGCTTCAAGGCGTGGGAGGAGAAGAACGCGGCGATCATCACCCGGGCCCGGACGACCCTGGACGAGATCCGCGGGTCGGACGACTTCGACCTGGCGAACCTGTCCGTTGCGATGCGGACGATGCGTTCGCTGCTGAGGGCCCACGCCTAGTCCCTGCGGGGCAGTGACGGAGAAGGGCTGCCCGGGCTTCGGCCCGGGCAGCCCTTCCGCGTTCGCGGCGCCCTTGCAGGCCCCGTCAGCGGCCGGAGGTGAACGCCTCGTACGCGTCGCAGACCTCGGCCGAGGGGCCGTCCATGCGCAGCACGCCGGACTCCAGCCAGATCGCCCGGTCGCAGGTCTCGCGGACGGTGCCGATGCTGTGGCTGACGAGGAAGACGGTGCCGGCCTGCTCGCGGAGTTCCTCGATGCGGGCCTGGCTGCGGCGCTGGAAGGCGGCGTCGCCGGTGGCGAGGGCCTCGTCGATCATCAGGACGTCGTGGTCCTTGGCGGCGGCGATGGAGAAGCGCAGCCGGGCGCCCATGCCGGAGGAGTACGTGCGCATGGGGAGGGAGATGAAGTCGCCCTTCTCGTTGATGCCGGAGAAGTCGACGATGCCCTGGTAGCGCTCACGGATCTGCTGCTTGGACATGCCCATCGCGAGCCCGCCGAGGACCACGTTGCGCTCGCCGGTGAGGTCGTTCATCAAGGCCGCGTTCACGCCGAGGAGCGAGGGCTGGCCGTGGGAGTAGATCTTGCCGCGGGCCACGGGCTGGAGGCCGGCGATCGCGGAGAGCAGGGTGGACTTGCCGGAGCCGTTGGAGCCGATCAGGCCGATGGCCTCGCCCTTGTACGCGACGAAGGTGACGCCCTTGACGGCGTGCACCTCGCGCATGCCGGGGGCGGGCTTGCGCGAGAAGATCCGGCTGAGGGCGGCGGTGGCGCCGCCCTTGCGGGCGCCGGAGCCGTGCACCTTGTAGACGACGTGGACCTCGTCGGCGATGACGGTGGGGACGCGGGTGTCGGCGACCGCCGCGGCCGGTGCGGGTGTGCTTGCGGGTGCGGTTGCGGTGTCAGCCACGGCCGTACTCCTCCTCAGCCTTCCAGAAGTAGATGAATCCGCCGACGCCCGCGAGCAGGGCCCAGCCGACGGCGATCGCCCACACGTGGTGCGGGAGCGCGTGCGGGTCGAAGCTGTCGATCAGCGCGAAGCGCATCAGGTCGATGTAGACGGCCGCGGGGTTGGTCTTGAGCACGACGGTGACCCAGTGCGCGAGGTGGTCCTTCTTGAGCATCTGGTCGATGGACCACATGACCCCGGAGGAGTACATCCAGGTGCGCAGGATGAACGGCATCAGCTGGCTGACGTCCGGGCTCTTGGCGCCGATGCGGGCCATGACCATGGCGACACCGGCGCAGAAGACCGCCATCAGGAGCAGGGTGGGCGCGGCCAGCAGCCACTTCAGGGTCGGGGTCTGGCCGCAGGCGAACAGCAGGAGGACGAGCGCGCCCATGGTGACCAGCAGCTGCTGGAAGAGCTGGACGACCGTGGACAGGGGCAGGCTGGCGCGCGGGAAGTGCAGGGCGCGGACCAGGCCGAGGTTGCCGTGGACGGCGCGGGTGGAGGCGTTGATGGAGCTGCCGATGAAGTCCCAGACGAAGACGCCGGTGATCAGGAACGGGATGTAGTCCGGCACGTCGTGGCTGGCGTTCATGACGATGCCGAAGATGAAGTAGTAGACGGCCGCGTTGAGCAGCGGGGTCACCAGGTGCCAGACCTGGCCGAGCCGGGCCGTGCTGTACGTGGCGTGCATCCGGGCGGAGGCGTACGCGGTCACGAAGTGGCGGCGGCCCCAGAGCCGGCGCACGTAGTCCGGGAGCGTGGGGCGCGCGCCGCTGACGGTCAGGCCGTGGGCGGCCGCCAGCTCTGCGAGCGTGGCGGACGGGGCGGGCGCGGCTGGCGTAGGGGTCACGGGGGTCACGGGGGTCGCTTTCGACGGGGTCGGGGCGTCGGGACGGGTCCGTATCGTCGCTACGGCGAGGTTAGGGCGCACTACGACGGAACGCAACCGTATCGTCGTGACGAGTGGGTGGCGGCGTGCGCGGCTATGCTCTGGGCATGACCACGGACCCTGCCGACGCCCCCGCCCCCGCCCGCCGCGCCCCCGCCGGGGCCGCCGTCCTGCGCGAGGACGTGACCGAGGCGATCCGGGCCGCGGTGGTGGAGGAACTCGCCGCGGTCGGGTTCTCGCGGATGTCCATCGAGGGGATCGCGCGGCGCGCGGGCGTCGGGAAGACGGCCGTCTACCGGCGCTGGAAGTCGAAGCTGCACCTGGTCCTCGACCTGGTGGGCGCCTTCGCGGTCGACGGCCTGCCGGTGCCGGCGACGGGCTCGCTGTACGGGGACGTACGGGCCCTGCTCGAAGTGATGTCGCACGTGCTGCGGCACCCCGTCGCCTCGGCGGTGATCCCGGACCTGCTGGTCGAGGCGGCGCGCAACCCGGAGATCGCGGACGCGGTACGCGGCGCCCTGCTGGACGGGGAGCGGCGGATGGCCGAGGGGATCGTGTCGGAGGCCGTGGCACGCGGCGAACTGGCGGAGGGGACGGACCCGGGCCGGGCCCTGGACCTGGCGATCGGCCCCCTCTACTGGCGCCAGGTGGTGGCGCGCGACGCCGTACCGGCGCCGTACCTGGACGACCTGGCCCGCTCGGTGGTGGCGGGCCTGAAGGCCACGTCGCCCGGCTCCTGACGGGCCCCCGGACCCGCCGCGCCCGGCCCTACGGCCAGAGGCCCGGCGTGGTCACCGACGCCAGCGTCGGTCCCGGGACGCAGGACGGGGCCGTCGGGGCCGGGCGGCGCTCCGGGAGCGGGACCACCGGCGGGACCGCCGCCGGCTGGCCCAGGAAGACGCGCCGCACGACGCGCTCGGCCGCGTGGCCGTCGTCGTACGAGCAGAACCGCGACCGGAACGCCGCCCGCAGCTGCGCCGAGCGCGAGCCCTGCCAGTGGCCGGTGGTGAAGACGTCCACCAGCTCGTCCTCGGTCCGGGCGATCGCGCCCGGCGGGCACGACCGCAGGTCGAAGTACGTGCCGCGGGCGGCCTCGTACGCCTCCCAGTCGTCCGCGTGGATCACGATCGGCCGGTCCAGCGCCGCGTAGTCGAACATCAGCGACGAGTAGTCCGTCACCAGCGCGTCGGACGCCAGACAGAGCTCCTCCACCGACGGGTACGCGGAGACGTCGATCAGGCGCGGGTGGCGCACCGGCAGGGCGGGCGCGTCCGCGTACGTCAGGTGGGTGCGCGCCAGGATCGTGAACCGCGGGCCCAGATCCCGCAGCACCCGCTCGAAGTCCAGGTGCTCGGGCCGGCTGCGCCGGTAGTCGCGGTGGGTCGGCGCGTACAGGACCGCCACCCCGCCCGCCGGGATGCCGAGGCGTTCGCGCAGGGCCAGGACGTCGTCCAGGGTCGCCCGGTGGAAGGCGTCGTTGCGCGGGTAGCCGTATTCGAGCGTGGTGTACGAGGAGGGGATCGCCTTCTCCCACACCAGGGTGGAGTGGCGGTTCGCGGAGAGCAGGTAGTCCCACTGGTCCGCGCCGCGCAGCAGGCCCGCGAAATCAGCCGTCGGCGCGGCCGCCGGCCGGTCCTGGAGATCCAGGCCGACCCGCTTGAGCGGGGTGCCGTGCTGGGTCTGCAGCAGGACCTGGCCCGGGCGCTTGACCAGGGCGCGGTCGAAGTTGACGTTCGTCGTGAGGTACGCGGCCCGGGCGAGCGCCGTCCAGTACGCCGCGGAGCCGGGGCGGAGCACGGCCGTCTCCGGCGGGAGCGTCGCCGCATGCTGCGGGTCGCAGATCCACGCCGTCCGCATCCGGGGCGCGAGCTCGCGCAGCTTGGCCTCGATGGCGGCCGGGTTGCAGGCGTAGCCGCCGTGCCAGTACGCGGAGAAGACCGCCAGCTCCGCGTCCAGCGGCAGGAGCCGCTGGACGCGGTAGTGCAGCCGCAGCGCGCTCTCGCGCAGGCCCCGCCCCAGCGACACCCCCGTGCGCCCCGCCGCCAGCGCGGCCGAGCGGAGCACCGACAGCGTGCGGTACGTGCGGCGCACGCCGAGCCGCATCAGGGCGTGCCGGATCCGGTCGGTGCGGGACAGCGGCAGCGGGGCCGGGCCGGCCGGCCGGTAGCGGCGCAGCAGCACGGAGGCCCGGTGGAAGAACTCGGCCCGGCCGGCGCGCGGGAGGCGGCGCGGGTCGGCGTACAGGGCGCAGAAGTGCTCGGCCATCCGCCGGTGCACGGTGAGGCGCCAGCGCTCCAGCTCGGGGCGGGTGCCGAGGTATCCGAAGACCCGGTCGTACTGGTCGAAGATCTCGAGGTGGCGGCGGCTGGTCGTGGTCAGGATCGAGCCGGTGCGCCGCTGGCGGTAGTGCACGCACACCCGGTCCAGGACGGCGATGGACTCGGCGGCCAGCAGCGCCGGGTACGTCCAGGGGGTGTCCTCGTAGAAGCCGGGCGGGAACTCCAGGCCTTCGCGCTCCACGTACTCGCGGCGGTACGCCTTGTTCCAGACCACCATCAGCATGCCGAGGAGCGCCGGGCGGTCCGCGAGCCGGAAGCTGGCCGGACCCTCCTCGGCCAGCCGGTGCGAGAGGCGGTTGCGCACCAGTTCGCCGGTCCAGAAGGTGCGCGCGTAGTCGTAGACGAGGACGTCCGGTGACCCGGTGTCCTTGAGCCGGTCGGCGATGGCCTGGAGGGCGCCCGGGGCCAGGGTGTCGTCACCGTCGAGGAAGACCAGGTAGTCGCCGGCGGCCCGGGCCAGGCCCGCGTTGCGGGCCGGGCCCAGGCCCAGGTTCTGCGCGAGGTGCACGGCGGTCACCCGGGAGTCCCTGGCCGCGTACTCGTCGATGAGCGAACCGCAGGCGTCCGGTGAGGCGTCGTCGACCGCGATCACTTCCAGATCCGCGTACGACTGGGACAGGACCGAGTCCAGACTCTCCCGGAGGTACGCCTGAACCTTGTACGCGGGCACGATGACGCTGAACCGGGGCACGGCACATCCAGGGGTCGGCGCGGGCATATGGCTCCCCCGGCTACCGCTGGGTGGGGGTCCCCCCGGACGAAGTCCGGGGGAGTGCCCCCAAGGAACCCCTGGCGTGGCGATCGGGTTACGCAGCGTGCGGCATTCGGGTTGCCGGGCGTCGGCGCTGCACGTCAACTGCCATGCGCTACTTGATCGCCCCCGCCATCACCCCCGAGACGAACTGCCGCTGGAAGGCGAAGAACACCACGAGCGGCACCACCATCGACAGGAACGCGCCGGGCGCCAGCACGTCGATGTTGTTGCCGAACTGCCGTACCTGCTGCTGGAGGGCGACCGTGATCGGCGGGTGCGCCGAAGACGCGAACACGAGCGCGACCAGCATGTCGTTCCACACCCACAGGAACTGGAAGATGCCGAGCGAGGCGATCGCCGGCCCGCCCAGCGGCAGCACCACCCGTGTGAACAGCCGCAGTTCGCCCGCGCCGTCGAGCCGGGCCGCCTCCAGCAGCTCGCGCGGGATCTCCGCGAAGAAGTTGCGCAGCAGGAACACGGCGAACGGCAGCCCGAACGCGGTGTGGAACAGGACCACCCCCGCCGTGGTCTCGAACAGCCCGATGGCGCCGAAGAGTTCCGACACCGGGATCAGCGCCACCTGCACGGGGACCACGAGCAGCCCGACCACGACCAGGAACAGCCAGTCCCGTCCCGGGAACTCCAGCCAGGCGAAGGCGTATCCGGCGAACGAGCCCAGCACGAGCACGAGCAGGGTCGCCGGGACCGCGATGGCGACCGTGCTGAGCAGGGCGTTCGTGATGGTGTCGTTCGCCAGCAGCCGCTCGTAGTTGTCGGCGGTCAGCCGGGTCGGCGCGGTCAGCGCCTGCCACCAGCCGCCCTTGTTCAGGTCGGTGGGCGAGAGGAAGGAGGAGATCAGCAGCCCGAGCGTCGGCACCAGCCAGAACAGCGCGGCCAGGACCAGGAACACGCGGACGGCCCCGGCCGCCGCAGCGGCCGCGAGCCGGCCGGCCCGGGCACCGGCACGGGGAGCGGGGCGGGCACCGGCACGTGCTCCCGGGCGGGCCTGGGCGGAGGCGCTCATCGGGACCCCTCCTTCCGCAGCCTGCGGATGTTGTAGAGCATGACAGGGACCACCAGCGCCAGCAGCAGCACCGCGATGGCACTGCCCAGCCCCGGATCGGCGTCGGTGCCGAAGGAGGTGCGGTACAGCTGGAGGGCCAGGACGTTCGCGTCGTCCTGCACCGAGCCCGGCGCGATCACGAAGACCAGGTCGAAGATCTTCATGACGTTGATGACGAGGGTGACGAGGACGACCGCCAGCACAGGCGCCAGCAGCGGCACGGTGACCCGCCGGAACACCTGCCACTCGTTGGCCCCGTCCACCCGCGCTGCCTCCAGCAGCTCCCGCGGTACGGCGGCCAGCCCGGCCCCGATCAGCACCATCGCGAAACCGGCCCACATCCACACGTACGCCCCGATCACCGCCGGGGTCACCAGCGTCGGGCCGAGCCACTGCACCCCCGCGTACGGCTCCCGGAAGTTCGACGCGGGCAGCCGCAGCAGCGCCCCGTCGGCCTTCGCGGACAGGGTGAACGTGCCGTCGGCGCGGGTCGTCGCCGAGTCGACCACCTTGCCGTACTTGACCGCCTCGATCCGCATCCCCGCGAAGCCGGACTCCGTCGGGTCGACCGTGTTCGTCCGGCCGCCGCCGCCCCGGGTGAAGTCCTGCCAGGCCGTCCCGGTGACCTTGCCGGGCTCGGCGGCGGCGTCCCGGGCCGGACGGGTCCCTGCCGGCAACGTCTCGGGGGCCACGCCGACCAGCGGGAGCAGCACCGGCACCCCCGCCCGTACGGGATCACGGGTCGTGAAGCCGCCCGCGGCGGCCCCTGCGGCCGGGACCAGCGGGGAGTCGCGGCCCGGACGGGCCTTCGGGAAGGCCGAGGACTGTGCGAAGGTGTCGTGCACCCCGACCCAGACCGCGTTCGCGACGCCGCGGTCGGGGTCGTGGTCGTACACGAGCCGGAAGATGATGCCCGCCGCCAGCATCGAGATCGCCATCGGCATGAAGACGAGCAGCTTGAACGCCGTGCCCCAGCGCACCCGTTCGGTGAGCACCGCGAAGACCAGGCCGAGGGCGGTGGCCGTGGCCGGCGCCAGCACCACCCACAGCGCCGTGTTCTTCAGGGCCGTGCGGATCGTGTCGTCGTGCAGGATCTCCCGGTAGTTGTCCCCGCCCACGAAGGTGTCGCCGGAGCGGTCGAAGAGACTGCGGTACACCGAGTAGCCGATCGGGTGCACGACCAGCGCGCCCAGCAGCACCAGGGCGGGCAGGAGGAACGCCGCCGCGACGAGGCGGCGGCGCCGGGCCTCCGCCGACCGTGACGTCGCGGATCCCGTGGCGGCCACGGGATCAGTTCCCGTAGGCCTTGGCCGCGTCCGCCTCCAGTCTGGCCTGGGTGCCCGCCACGTCCGACGGGTTCGCCAGGAAGTCCTGGAGCGCCTTCCACTCGCCGGCCCCCGGGGTCCCGCCGAACGCCGACGGGGCCTGGTCCGACATGTCGAAGCGGAAGTCGTCGCCCGCCGCGATCAGGGCCTTCGCGATGCCCCGCTGGATGTCGTTCGGATAGGCCTTCAGGTCCACCGACTTGTTCGGGGAGACGAAACCGCCCTCGCGGGCCTGGATCTCCGCCGCGTCGGGGGAGGCCAGGAACGTCAGCAGCGCCTGCGCCCCGGCCGACGGCTTCAGCGCGACCGCGACGTCGCCGCCCGAGACCACCGGCGGCTTGGCGCCGACCGCCGGGAACGGGAAGACGAGGGCGTCCTTGCCCACCTTCGCCTCGGTCTGCGCGATGTTCACCGCCACGAAGTCGCCCTCGTAGACCATCGCGGCCGCCGGCCGGTCGCCGCCGGTGAAGGTCTGCGTCACCGACTTCGGGAACTCGGTGGCCAGCGCCCCGCTCGGGCCGCCCGCCAGGAAGTCCTTGCGGCCGAACAGCTCGCCGAGGGTGGTCAGCGCCTGCTTGACGCTGTCGTCCGTCCACTTGATCTGGTGCTTGGAGAGCTGGTCGTACTTCTGCGGGCCGGCCTGCGAGAGATAGATGTTCTCGAACCAGTCCGTCAGGGTCCAGCCGTCCGCACCGGCCACCGAGACGGCCGGGGTGCCGGAGGCCGAGAGGGTGTCGGCCGCGGTCAGCAGCTCCTTCCACGTCTTCGGTGGCTGCACGCCCGCCGCCTCGAACGCCTTCGCGTTGTACCAGACCAGCGACTTGTTGGCGGCCTTGTAGTACACCCCGTACTGGGTGCCGTCGACCGCGCCCAGCTTCTTCCAGCCGTCGGAGTAGTTCTTGTCGAGCTGCGCCTTGGCCTCCGGCCCGACCGGCTGAACCCACTTGTTCTGCACCGCCGAGACCAGGGCCCCGACCTGCGGCAGCAGCGCCACGTCCGGCGGCTGCCCGCCGGCGATCTTCGTGCCGAGGAAGGTGACGATCGGGTCCTGGGCCGGGACGAAGGTGACCGTGGCACCCGTCCGCTTCTCGAACTCCTTCAGGACCTTCGTGAAGTTCGCCTGCTCCGGCCCCGTCCAGACCGCCGCGACCTCCAGCTTCTCGCCGGTCAGCTTCGGTAATTGCACCCGCTGCCCGGGCTGGGCGGATGCCTCCGCGCCCTGTGGCGGGCCCTCCTCCTTGTCCCCGCCGTCCCCGCACGCGCTCAGCGCCAGCGCGCCCGCGGCCGCGAGAGCCGTCCAGGCGGCGGCGCGGCTCCCTCTACGGTCCTTCGTACGGCTCGTTCCCTGCCTGCGCATGGCTCTGCCCCCGATGCCCGTGGGTGTGACTGGTCCCACAAGGTCTACGCCGAGCCGCGCACCCCCGCAATACCGCCTCGCAGCGTGTCGCCGCGTGTCGGGGTGCGGGCTCGGCGCGGGGCGGCGCGTCGCGGCCTACGGAGCCGGCGGGAACAGCACGGGTATCGCCGAGACCAGATGCGAGGCCCGGTCCAGGGCGCTCGCCAGCAGCGCCAGGTCGGTCGGGCCGTTGCCCAGCTCGCGCACGGGGCGGCGGGCCGGAGGGTCGCCCATCCGCTCCCACTCCACCGGAACCACGGTCGGCCGCTGCGTGGCCGTCCGCGGGATCCGGCCGGTCACCCGGCCGCCCTGGAACGGGATGGTCCGCCCGTCGGCATGGCGCAGCCGGCCACGGCCGGGCCCAGGCTGGTCGGGGGCGTCCAGCTCGATCCGGAGCGGATGCGCACGGGCCAGCTCGGTGTCGGCCGTACGGTCCGGGCGGGCGCTGGCGGCCACCAGGTGCACACCGAGCCGGGAGCCGTCGCGGGCCACCGCGTCCAGCGCCCGTACGACGGAGCCCGCGGCGGGGCGGCCCGTACTGCCGAGCCCCGGCGCGACCAGCGCGTCGAAATCGTCCACCAGCACCACCAGGCGGGGCAGCGGGCTCGGCCCGGCCGGCTCCGTGCGCGGGGCGGCGGAGCGCAGCCGCAGTGTGCCGGTGCGCTGCGGGTCGAGGTCGCCGTGCAGTTCGCCGGGGCCGGGCCGGCGGGGCGGGACCAGCTGGTCGGACACTGCGCGGTGGGCGTGCCACTCGGCGAACGGAACCCCGTCCAGGAGCTCGGCCCGGCGCTTCAGCTCGGCGCCGAGGGCTTGGGCGAACTCCCGCATGCGGACGGGGTCGGAGGCGACGAGGTGGGCGGCGACGTGCGGGAGCTCGGTGCAGGGCTGCAGTCCGTCGCCGCGCTCGCTGCCGGCCCCGTCGAGCAGGATGAGGCCCAGCCGGTCGGGCCGGGCGGCCGCGGACAGCGAGGCGGCCACCGACCGCAGCAGCTCCGTACGGCCGCTGCCGGCGGGTCCCTCGACGAGGAGGTGGGGACCGTCCTGGACCAGCTCGGCACCCACCGGCCCGCGCCGCCCGCTGCCGAGCACGAGCTCGACGCGGCCCCCGACTCCGTGCCCCTGGTCGGTGTCGGCGGCCCAACGAGCCATCAGGGAGGCCGGGGTGGCCCGCGCCAGCCCCAGCTCGTCCAGCAGCCGGGCGGTGTCCGGGAGCGCGGCGGCGACGGCCCGCCGGGCCCCGGCGGGGGAGGGCTCGGCCCGCAGCGGGGCCAGCGCCCGCGCGAAGCGCTCGGCCCAGGCCGCGGAGACGGCGTCGGCGGTGGCGGTGGTCCCGGGCGGGGACGGCCTGCCGCCGGTCACCGTGAACGTCCGTACGGTCGTGGCCACATCACCGCTGAGCAGGGCGACCGCACCACAGTCCCGGAAGGCGGCGCTGCTCGCGCAGGCGGCCTCGTACGTCTCCGAGAGCGGGGAGGCGGGCGTGGCGGCCGGCGTCTCGGCGAGCACGAGGACGTGGATCCCGGCGGCCGGCCCGTGCGAGGCGAGCCGGCCGGTGATGTCGCGCAGCGCCCCGGTGCCGGGATCCCCGTCGACGACGAGGAGCGTGTGCGGGCCCTGGTGGGCGGCCGCGGCTTCGCGGACGCTGCGGGCGTCGGCGGCGGCCCAGTTGGTGCCGAGGGGACCGTCGTCGAGGCGGCGGGTCAGCTCGCCGGTGCGGGCGGCGGCCTGTTCGCGGTCGTACGCGAGGAGCAGCCGGCAGTCCTGCCCGTGCGCGGGCCGCACGTGGGGCAGCCAGCCGAGCCAGCCCCAGTCGGCGCGCCGCTCGGCGATGCCCCGCGCGCGGTCCGCGGCCAGGAGCACGATCTCCAGCTCCCCGGGCCCGTGCAGAGCGGCGAGCTGGGCGACGACCGACCGGGCCACCCCGGTGAGCCGGGCCCGCGGTCCGGCGATGCCGAGCGCGCCGACGGCCTGGAACGCGACCCGGCTCCCGGCCCCGAGGCCGACGTCGAGCCGCCCGCGCGTACGGGACCACAGCCGCCGGGTCGGCCCGAGCGCGGCCAGCAGCAGCGCGGCCGGGTCGTCGGCATCGGGCACGGCGGCCACGGCCGGTTCGGCCACGAGGCCCGCCTCGGCCGCCTCTTCCCCCCGCACCCACTTCAGGGCCCAGGCGCCCAGCCCCCGCTTCCGCCCGGACCGCTGACCGCCCGCCTGCCCCGCGTCGGCGGCGCCGTACGCGGCATCGGCGTGGACGCCGGGTCCGCGGTCCGGACCGGGAGCGGCCGTGCCGGCCCCCGGGCCCGTGCCCGGGGTGCCGATGTGCGGGCCCGTGCCCGGAGCCGCCCCGGAGGGCCCGCCCGGGGCGGGGACGGAGGCGGCCGAGGGCGCACCGGGCTCTGGGTCCGTGCCGGTCCGGGCGCCGTCGGGGGCGTCCTGGGCCGGGCCCGCGAGGGAGAGGCGGCCTTCCAGGTCCGGGACGACCGGGAGCGGGGACGCCGCGTCGGGAGCCAGGCGGAGGGTCGATTCGCCGATGCGGAGCAGCGCGCCCGGCCGCAGCGCCACCGGCCGGCGTCCCACGACCGCGCCGTCCACCGTCGTGCCGTTCGTCGAGTCCAGGTCGGCCACCGACACCCGCCCGTCCGGCAGCACCGTCACCGCGCAGTGCAGCCGCGACACGTCCGGGTCGTCCAGCGGTACGTCCGCGTCGGCCGAGCGCCCGATCCGGATCGCCCCCGGGTGCATCAGGTGCACCCCGCCCGCGTCCGGGCCGGCCACCACGTGCAGCTGCGCGCCGTCCGTCCCGTCGGGCAGGACGTCCGGGACCGGCGCGTGCAGCCCCAGCACCGCCCCGTCCACGAGCGGCGGCTCCCCGAGCACCCGCCGCTGGAGGTCGAGCCGCTCCGTGCCGGCGTACAGCACGACCGTTCCCCCGGTGTCGGGCCCGCCGACGGTCGCCGCCAGGCCCGAGGCCACGGCGGCGAGCGCGGTGCCCACGGGCGCGGTGACGAGCACGTCACAGCCGGCGGGCGCGGTCTGGTGGCCGCTGCGCGACCCAAGGACGGTCAGCCGGATCTGCATCGCCGTCAGCGGTCCCTTCTGCGCGGTGCGCGGTGCGTGCGCCCGGCAGGGGTGCGACGGGGCGTGCCCGCCCGGTCAACCCCCCCACCCGGCACGGCGCGTCGTCCGGTCAGGTCTGCCGGAAGGCGGGCTCCCGTCCCGGCCGTTCCGTACGGGTGCATCCTCGCACCTGTCACGGACAACACGCCCGGCACCCGGCAATAAATGATCATGGATCATCGCACCCCCGCGCGCGCGATGCACACATCGGGACACGTGACCGGACATACAAGCCGACGAAAAGCCGCGGACGGCCGGGGGAAGGGTGCGGGAAAGCCGCAGGAAAAGGCCCCAGGCAATACCGCTCAAACATCACTCTTCGCACATATGTGCGGCAACCAACCTTCGGCACCCCGCGTCTTCCCCGGGGACACCCCCTAGAGTGGGCCGGAAAAAACAGAACCACAGCAGAACGACAGCAGGGAGCGCGAGACGTGCGGCCAGTCGGCAGCAAGTACCTGCTCGAGGAGCCGCTCGGTCGCGGCGCCACGGGCACCGTCTGGCGTGCCCGCCAGCGGGAGACCGCCGGCGCGGAGGCAGCCGTCGCCGGGCAGCCCGGCGAGACCGTGGCCATCAAGGTCCTCAAGGAGGAGCTGGCCCAGGACGCGGACATCGTCATGCGCTTCCTGCGGGAGCGCTCCGTCCTGCTGCGCCTGACGCACCCCAACATCGTGCGCACGCGCGACCTCGTCGTCGAGGGTGATCTCCTCGCCCTCGTCATGGACCTGATCGACGGCCCGGACCTGCACAGGTACATCCGGCAGAACGGCCCGTTCACGCCGGTCGCCGCGAGCCTGCTGACCGCCCAGATCGCGGACGCGCTCGCCGCCAGCCACGCCGACGGGGTCGTCCACCGCGACCTGAAGCCCGCCAACGTCCTGCTCGACGAGCGCGGCGGCCAGATGAAGCCGATGCTCACCGACTTCGGCATCGCCCGCCTCGCGGACTCCCCGGGCCTGACCCGCACGCACGAGTTCGTCGGCACCCCCGCCTACGTCGCCCCCGAGTCCGCCGAGGGCCGCCCGCAGACCTCCGCCGTCGACATCTACGGCGCCGGCATCCTGCTCTACGAACTGGTCACCGGACGCCCGCCGTTCGCCGGCGGCACCGCCCTCGAAGTGCTCCACCGCCACCTCAGCGAGGAGCCGCAGCGCCCGCCGTCGCTGCCCGAGCCGCTCTGGACCGTTATCGAGCGCTGCCTGCGCAAGGAGCCGGGCGAGCGCCCCAGTGCCGAGAACCTGGCCCGCGGACTGCGTGTGGTCGCCTCCGGCATGGGCGTGCACAGCGCCCCCGCCGAGGTGGAGGCCGCCCTCGGTGTCGGCGCGCTGCTCGCGCCCGACCCCTCGCCCGCGCCGGTCCCCGAGACGCCGGACGCCGGTGCCGCCGACCCCACCCAGGTGCTGCCCGGCCGCGCCGGTGCGCCGATGGGCGCGTACGACCCGAACGCCATGACCAGCGTGCTCCCGCCGGTCGGCGCGGCCGACGCCACCTCGGTACTGCCCAGCACGGGCGGCCCCGGCGCGGACCCGACCTCGGTCATGCCCCCGGTGCAGCAGCCGGACGCGCCGCACCCGTGGCAGTCGCAGATGCGGGCCGCGCGCGACCGCAACGAGCAGACGCAGATGCACTACCTCGACCCGAGCGAGGACCCTCTGCGCCGGCGCCCGCAGCGGCAGGCGCCCCCGCAGCCGCAGCAGATGCCGCAGCAGCCCCCGCAGTACCGCCAGGGCCCGCCGCCGCAGCAATACCAGCAGCCGCCGCAGCGCCCCCAGCCGCAGCAGTACCAGCAGCCCCCGCAGCAGCCGTACTACCAGCCGCAGCCGCCGCAGCAGTATCAGCCGCCGCAGCAGCCCCAGTACCAGCAGCAGCCGCAGCGGCAGGCACCCCCGCAGCAGCCCCCGCAGGGTCCGCCGCCGCAGCAGCGCGCCCCCCGGGAGCCGCGCGAGCCGCGCCGCCGCAGCGCCAACCCGATCAAGATTCCGGGCCTGGGCTGCCTCAAGGGCTGCCTGGTCATGATCCTGCTGTTCGTCGTGGCGGGCTGGCTGGTCTGGGAGCTGACCCCGCTCCAGGAGTGGATCGGCACCGGCAAGGGCTGGTTCGACCAGCTGTGGACCTGGGGCTCCGACATCGTCGACTGGGTCGGCGCGATCGGCGACTCCACGGGCGGCGGCACGCCCTGAACCGGTCCCCCGTAGCGCCGACTTCGTGGATTTGTCGACTTCTGGGGCGTGATTTCGCCCCCAGAAGTGAAGGTCGCCGCGATCCGGGGCGTCCAACCCCCACCCGGCCGCGTAGCTTTGGTGCGTACGCCAGCCGCTGAGGGAGCAGTCGTGGCACGGAAGATCGGCAGCCGGTACACCGCGCACCAGATCCTGGGGCGCGGCAGCGCGGGAACGGTGTGGCTGGGCGAGGGGCCGGAAGGGCCCGTCGCCGTCAAACTGCTGCGCGAGGACCTCGCGTCCGACCAGGAGCTGGTCGGACGCTTCGTCCAGGAGCGCAGTGCGCTGCTCGGCCTGGACCACCCCCACGTCGTGTCCGTCCGCGACCTCGTCGTCGACGGCAACGACCTGGCCCTGGTCATGGACCTCGTACGCGGTACGGACCTGCGCACGCGCCTCGACCGGGAGCGTCGGCTCGCCCCCGAGGCGGCGGTGGCGATCGTCGCCGACGTCGCGGACGCGCTGGCGGCGGCGCACGCGGCCGGGGTCGTGCACCGCGACGTGAAGCCCGAGAACGTCCTGCTCGACATGCAGGGGCCGCTGGGGCCGGGCGGCTCGCATCCCGCGCTGCTGACCGACTTCGGTGTCGCCAAGCTGATCGACTCGCCGCGGCGGGCCGCCGCGGGACGGGCCACGGCCCCGACGACCCGGATCATCGGGACCCCGGACTACCTGGCGCCGGAGATCGTGGAGGGCCTGCCGCCGCGGGCGGCCGTGGACATATACGCCCTCGCGACCGTCCTGTACGAGCTGCTGGCCGGGTTCACCCCGTTCGGCGGGGGCCACCCGGGCGCGGTGCTGCGCCGGCACGTGACGGAGACCGTGGTCCCGCTCCCCGGCATCCCCGACGAGCTGTGGCAGCTCGTCGTGCAGTGCCTCGCGAAGGCCCCGGCATCCCGGCTGCGGGCCTCCGAGCTGTCGGCGCGGCTGCGGGACCTGCTGCCGCTGCTGGCCGGGATGCCGCCGCTGGACGTGGACGAGCCGGACGAGCCGGAGCCCGAACCCGCGTCGGCGGAGCCGCTGGAGGCCGACCCGGTCCGCCGCCGGGGGGTGGTCCCGCTGGTCCCGGGCTCCGCCACGGACTCGAACCGGGACACGCACACCTCGATGCGGGTGCCGGGACCGGACGAGCTGGCCGGGGGCGCGCTGGGCACGGCCCGGGTCCCGCGCCCGGCGGGCGGCCACCGGCCCGGCTCGGCACGCCACCGGGCGGACACGGTCCGCAAGCGCCGGCTGGCCCTGTCGGCGGCGGCCGTCGCCCTGGCCGCGGCGCTCGGCGTGGGCGGCTGGCTCGCCTCCTCGGGCGACGAGCCGCAGCCGCCCCAGAACGGCAAGCATTCGGCCCCGGTGAAGCCGAAGCCGAAGCCGTAGCCGCCGCCGGGCCGGGGCCGGGCCCTCGGACCGTCGAAGTGGCGGCCGCGCCGTACGGGCCCCCGGACCGGGGGCCCCGGGGCAGGGCCGCCGGCCGGAGCGGTCCGCAGGGCGGGGACCGGGGTTCCGCCGCCGGCGGGCTATGCCCCCGAGGCGACCAGTTCCGGGTGCCAGCGGCGGGCCACCGCCGGGTGCGCCCGGGTCCAGCCCTTGAGCTCGTTTCGCCCGTACTCGGCGTGCAGCGGGTTCGACGCGTCGTGCGCGACCCCCGGCGCCGAGCGCAGGTACTCGCCCGGGACCGTCTCCACCACCGCGTCCAGACGCGGGTTGTAGAAGAACGGCACCGAGTACCGCTCCACCGCCCCCGGCGGGCTGACCACCCGGTGGTCCGTGGCCACCAGGTAGCCCTCCGTCGCGATCTCCAGCAGCTCGCCCAGGTTGACCACGAACGCCCCCGGCATCGGCGGGATGTCCAGGAACCCGTCGCCCTGCCGCACCTGGAGGCCGCCCACCGAGTCCTGCAGCAGCAGCGTCAGGAAGCCGTAGTCCTTGTGGGCGCCGACCCCCTGGTCGGCGCCGGACGGGGCGGAGCCCGGGTAGCGGATCAGCTTCGTGTGCAGGTGCGGCCGGTCCGCGAACGCCGCGTCGAAGAAGTCGGAGGGGGCGCCGATCGAGGCCAGCAGCTCCTGGAGCAGGCGGTGGGCCACCGCGGCCAGCCGCGACTGCCACTCCAGTACGACCGGACGCAGCTCCGGCAGCGCCGCCGGCCACTGGTTCGGGCCCTCCAGCCACAGGTACGGCGGGTCGTCGGGCCCCACCACCGGCGCCGGCCGCTCGGCGCCGACGTCCAGCTGGTCGCGCCAGTCGGAGGCCCCGCCGGTCAGCTCGTGGCCGATGCGGGTGTAGCCGCGGAAGTGCGGCGAGTTCAGGTTGCTCACGGCAAGCCGGTCGGCTTCCGGGAGAGCGAAGAAAGCCCTGGTCAACTCAAGAATGCGGGCGGTCTCTGCATCGGTGATGCCGTGCCCGGTCAGGTGCAGGAAGCCGGTGTCCCGGGCTGCCGCGTGCAGCTTCTTCAGGAAGTCGGCCCGCTGGGTCGGCTTGTCGGCCTGGGAGAGGTCGATGACAGGGAGGGTGTGCGCGGACGGCATGACGGCTCCGTTTCGGATGTCACGGGGTCCTGTTCCCCAGAGGTGTCGGGGCAGCGGAGGGGAAGGCCGCCGGCAGGGATGGCGCCGGAGCCGTTTGGGCCGCGTACAGGACCAAGTCGGATCGGGGTGGATCAGGCTTGTGGGTGGTCCGGCGGCAGACAGCTCGTCGTCGTGACACGCATGTGGTCCACATGGCGGCGCTTGACGAGGAGGAGAGTCATACCGTGAGCGTACGCCCGTTCCCATATTGATCAGAACGGGTGAATCGGCCTGCCCGGACAGCGCCGCCCGCGGACCGGCTACGCTGGACCCGTGGCAGTCGTCGATGTTTCCGAAGAGCTGAAGTCCCTCTCCTCGACCATGGGGTCGATCGAGGCCGTCCTGGACCTCGACAAGCTGAGGGCAGAAATCGCCGTGCTTGAGGAGCAGGCCGCCGCGCCGTCCCTGTGGGACGACCCGGAGGCAGCCCAGAAGATCACGAGCAAGCTTTCGCACCTCCAGGCCGAGGTCCGCAAGACCGAGACCCTGCGCGGCCGTATCGACGACCTCGCGGTCCTCTTCGAGCTCGCCCAGGAGATGGAGGACGCGGACACCCTCGCCGAGGCCGAGGCCGAGCTGGTCTCCGTCCGCAAGGCGCTGGACGAGATGGAGGTCCGTACCCTGCTCTCCGGCGAGTACGCCGAGCGCGAGGCGCTGGTCAACATCCGCGCCGAGGCGGGAGGCGTCGACGCCTCCGACTTTGCCGAGCGCCTGCAGCGCATGTACCTGCGCTGGGCCGAGCGCCACGGCTACCCCACCGAGATCTACGAGACCTCGTACGCGGAAGAGGCCGGCATCAAGTCGACCACCTTCGTCGTCAAGGCCCCGTACGCCTACGGCACGCTCTCCGTCGAGCAGGGCACCCACCGCCTCGTGCGCATCTCGCCCTTCGACAACCAGGGCCGCCGCCAGACCTCCTTCGCGGGCGTCGAGGTGCTGCCGGTCGTCGAGACCAGCGACCACGTCGAGATCGACGAGACCGAGCTGCGCGTGGACGTGTACCGCGCCTCCGGCCCCGGCGGCCAGGGCGTCAACACGACCGACTCCGCGGTGCGCATCACGCACATCCCGACCGGCATCGTCGTCTCCTGCCAGAACGAGCGCTCGCAGATCCAGAACAAGGCCAGCGCCATGAACGTCCTCCAGGCCAAGCTGCTGGAGCGGCGCCGCCAGGAGGAGCAGGCCAGGATGGACGCCCTCAAGGACGGCGGCAGCTCCTGGGGCAACCAGATGCGCTCCTACGTCCTGCACCCGTACCAGATGGTCAAGGACCTGCGGACGGAGTTCGAGGTCGGCAACCCGCAGTCGGTGCTCGACGGCGAGATCGACGGCTTCCTGGAGGCCGGCATCCGCTGGCGCAAGCAGCAGGAGCAGACTGCGTAAGGCACGGATCACATGCCAAGGGCCCGGACACCCCGGGGGACGCCAAGCGTCCCCGTCAGGGGGGCGGGCCCTTCGCTTTCTTCCGCATGATCGGAACGTGGGGATGCTACGCCGTGTGCTGAGCCACCAGGGCCAGAGCTGCCACGAAAACCACCAGGAGCAAGATGAGCGCCATGGGGTTCAGGCCGGCGAAGGGGCCCTCCTGCCGGAGGCGCTCCCGATTGGCCCGGCACACCGGGCAGCGGCCCTGGCTGACGGGCGCGGCGCAGTTCGCGCACACGAGCCGGTCGTACGTCATGCGCTCTCCTCCTCTCGTCCCCTTGAACAACGCTTGAAGGAACGACTCCGTTCCCCTACCACTGTGCCAGCTCCCGCGACATTCGGCGCGGCCCGTCCGGGCAATCGAGGGTCTTCCCCTCCCGGACCAGGGGATATATCGGGCAACTCCGGACGCCGGGCCCCCACCCCGCGCCCGTTCGCGTATGGTCACGCACACCTACTCCCGGCGACCGTGGTGCACCCGTGATCCGATTCGACAACGTCTCCAAGTCCTACCCGAAGCAGAACCGTCCCGCACTCAGAGATGTCTCCCTCGACATCGCGAAGGGCGAGTTCGTCTTCCTGGTCGGCTCCTCCGGCTCCGGCAAGTCCACCTTCCTGCGGCTGGTCCTGCGCGAGGAGCGGGCGAGCCACGGCCAGGTCCACGTCCTCGGCAAGGACCTCGCCAAGCTCTCCAACTGGAAGGTCCCGCAGATGCGGCGACAGCTGGGGACCGTGTTCCAGGACTTCCGCCTCCTCCCCAACAAGACGGTGGCCGAAAACGTCGCCTTCGCCCAGGAGGTCATCGGCAAGCCGCGGGGCGAGATCCGCAAGGCCGTCCCCCAGGTCCTGGAGCTCGTGGGCCTCGGCGGCAAGGAGGACCGGATGCCCGGCGAGCTTTCCGGCGGTGAGCAGCAGCGCGTGGCCATCGCCCGTGCCTTCGTCAACCGGCCGGCCCTCCTGATCGCGGACGAGCCCACCGGCAACCTCGACCCGCAGACCTCGGTCGGCATCATGAAGCTGCTGGACCGGATCAACCGGACCGGCACCACCGTGATCATGGCCACGCACGACCAGCAGATCGTGGACCAGATGCGCAAGCGCGTCATCGAACTCGAACAGGGCCGACTCGTACGCGACCAGTCGCGCGGCGTCTACGGCTACCAGCACTGAAAGGCCCTTGAGACGTCATGCGCGCCCAGTTCGTCATGTCGGAGATCGGCGTCGGTCTCCGTCGCAATCTCACCATGACCTTCGCGGTCATCATCTCCGTGGCCCTGTCGCTCGCCCTGTTCGGCGGCTCCCTGCTCATGCGCGACCAGGTGAGCAAGATGAAGGGCTACTGGTACGACAAGGTCAACGTCTCGATCTACCTCTGCAACAAGAGCGACGCCGAGGACACCAGCGAGAGCGGGAGCAAGGCCTGCGCCAAGGGCGCGGTCACTCCCGAGCAGAAGCAGCAGATCGAGACCGACCTGAAGAAGATGGACCTCGTCGAAACGGTCCACTACGAGTCCTCCGACGAGGCCTACAAGCACTACAAGGAGCGCTTCGGGCACACCGCGCTCGCCTCGGTGATCACCCCGGACCAGATGCCCGACTCCTTCCGGGTGAAGCTCAAGCAGCCCGAGAAGTACAAGGTCATCACCACGGCCTTCGCGGGCCGCGACGGCGTCCAGTCGGTCGCCGACCAGCACACCGAGCTCGACAACCTCTTCCAGATGCTCGGCTATCTCAACTGGGCCGCCCTCGGCATCATGCTGATCATGCTGATCGTGGCCCTGCTGCTGATCGTCAACACCGTGCGCGTCTCCGCCTTCAGCCGCAGGCGCGAGACCGGGATCATGCGGCTGGTCGGCGCGTCCAGCTTCTACATCCAGGTCCCGTTCATCATGGAGGCCGCCTTCGCGGGCCTCATCGGCGCCGTGTTCGCCTGCGGCATGCTCGGCGCCGGCCAGTACTTCGTCATCGACCACGGCGCCTCGCTGCGCACCAAGATGGAGCTGATCAACTTCATCGGCTGGGACTCCGTCCTGACCAAGCTGCCGCTGGTGCTGGTCATCGGTGTGCTGATGCCCTCGCTGGCCGCCTTCATCGCATTGCGCAAGTACCTGAAGGTGTGACAAGCGCCCCGTGTGAGGTCCGTTCAACCTGCCGTGTCCTCACGGGGGTTGTCCTAGACTCGGCGCCATGCTGGGCTTGCGGGGTATTCCCGCCTTCTGTCTCCGGCCCCGCGACCTAGGTCGCGGGGCCGCTTTGACGTTGGCCTTCATCGCCGCCGTCGGCGCCGCGGCGGGCGCCGGCTGCTGGGACCGCGCGGACGCCGTGAGCGCCGCCGGCGGCGGGTTAACGGCCGCCGGCACGCACACCCCCGAGGCCGGACCCGAGGCGCCCCGCGCGGCGGGCACCGCCGACCGCGAGGCCGTCGCCCGCGCCGCGGCCGCGGCCGTCGCCGAGGGAAAGTCCGGCAAGAACGCCGCCCAGGAAGTGGTCAGCCGCAGCGGCGACCGCTGGGGCATGGTCTACGACCAGGGCGAGTACGCCGCGTTCACCGACGAGCTCGACGGCCGCTGGACCGGCGTCGGGCTCTGGACCGAGCGCCGCCGGGACGGCCGCATCGATGTCGACAAGGTCCAGCCCGGCAGCCCGGCCGCCCGGGCCGGCCTGCGCGCCGGGGACCGGCTGCTGAGCATCGACGGCCACGCCGTCACCGGCCTGCGCGTCGGCGACGTGGTCGCCCTGCTGCGCGGCGACGCCGGCACCCCCGTCGTCCTGCGCCTCACCCGGGACGGCGCCGATCTCACCGAGACCCTGCACCGCGAGCAGCTGCACACCGATCCCGTGACCGTACGGCAGCTCGCGGGCGGGATCACCGTCATCAAGGTCGCCTCCTTCACCCGCGGCTCGGGCGAACAGGTCCGGGCCGCCGTCCGCGCGGCCCCGCCCGGCGCCGGCTTCATGCTCGACCTGCGCGGCAACCCGGGCGGCCTGGTCACGGAGGCCGTGACGGCCGCCTCCGCCTTCCTGGACGGCGGGCTGGTGGCCACGTACGACGTACGGGGCGCCCAGCGCGCCCTGTACGCGAGTCCGGGCGGGGACACCGCGAGACCCCTGGTGACGCTGGTCGACGGCGGCACGATGAGCGCGGCGGAGCTGGTCACGGGCGCCCTCCAGGACCGCGGCCGCGCGGTGGCGGTCGGCACGAGGACCTTCGGGAAGGGCTCGGTGCAGATGCCGACAGAGCTCCCGGACGGCTCGGTGGCGGAGCTGACGGTGGGCACGTACCGCACCCCGGCGGGCCGCAGCCTCGACGGCAGCGGCATCACCCCGGACCTCGCGGCGGGCGACGGCGCCGAGGAACGGGCGCGCACGGTATTGGGTGGCCTCGGGGTGGGTCCGTAGTGCGAAAATGACCGCACTATGGCTAAGGAAAAAGGGCGCAAGCTGATCGCCCAGAACAAGAAGGCGCGGCACGACTACACGATCCTCGACACCTACGAGTGCGGCATCGTGCTCACCGGCACCGAGGTCAAGTCCCTGCGCCAGGGCCGTGCCTCGCTGGTGGACGGCTTCGTGTCGGTGGAGAGCGGCGAGGCCTGGCTCTACAACGTGCACGTGCCGGAGTACAGCCAGGGCACCTGGACCAACCACAGTGCCCGCCGCAAGCGCAAGCTCCTCCTGCACCGCGAGGAGATCGACAAGCTGGACTCGAAGACCGGCGAGACGGGCAACACGATCGTGCCGCTCTCGCTGTACTTCAAGGACGGCCGGGCGAAGGTCGAGATCGCGCTGGCGAAGGGCAAGAAGGAGTACGACAAGCGCCAGGCCCTGCGTGAGAAGCAGGACACGCGCGAGACGAACCGGGTGATCTCGGCCGTGAAGCGCAAGGAGCGCGGTCAGCTGTAATCTCCTGGCATCCCGTGGTCCACTTCGCGTACCATGGCGTCAGCACCGCCCCCCGGGGCGGAGCACCTTGTTAAAAAAACATGGGGATGATCGGTTTCGACAGCGGATGTCGATGCAGGGGAAGCGAGCCGAGGAAGCGGCAATGATCTCGCTAACCACATGTCGCAAAAAATAATCGCCAACTCCAAGAGCGATAACTCCCGCTTCACCCTCGCTGCCTAATAACAGTGAGCTGAAGCCTCTGTGAGGAGCGTCAGCCCGGAAGTGGTCCCGGTCCGGATCCTGGCGTCAATGAGGGATCTAAACCTCTAGCCCCGGTCACGGGGGTTGGAGGGAAATCAAACAGTGACTGAGCCCGTCGGAGACTTGTCCGTGTGATCTCCGGGGCCGAGAAAAGCGCAGCGGACTGCGCTCGGAGAAGCCCTGCTTCTGCACCGTTGGACGCGGGTTCGATTCCCGCCATCTCCACTCATCCCATGTGGGCGAAGGCCCCGCAGCCTCCAGGCTGCGGGGCCTTTGTCGTGCCGAAGCCTCCGGCGGGCCAGGGAATGGCGATACTCTGCAATCGGACTGCCGCTGACGAGCGGGCGAGCCGCACAATACGGAGGAGGGCAGGTATGACCACCGCTGCCATGGGCGAACCGGGTGTCCCGCCCATGCCGGAGAGGAGCCCGCGGGCCCTACGTGAAGCCATCGCCCAACATGCCCCGCAGTTGCTTCCGGACTTTGACGCGCATTGGAAGCGGGACATCGCTGACGCGTACGACATCGCACCTGTCCCGGCGTTCATGGCCCGATGGTGGGGCGAGTACGCCATCGCCCGCGACCCACTGTTGGATCAAGAAGTGCGCCGCCTGGAGGACGGGGCCGCAGAGGCGACCGACATAGGCCGCGCGAAGGCACTCCTCGAACAGGCCGGGCACCTCCGGCGCGGCGCGCGCCAGGTGGAGCCCGGTCAGTGACGGACGGCTTCATGGGGCCACCCTGGCAAGCGGACTGGGTGGAGGCGGCGTCGAACTATCGCGACGCCCTCCCCGAAGAGGTGCGAAAGAATATCCAAGAGGGCATGGCCGAACTGGTCACCGCCAGGAATCCGTACGTCCCGCAGGACGAATTCCCGGACGGCTTCCACCTGGAACCCGCCCGGTCCAGCCGCCCGAAGGGCCCACACATCCTGTCCTTCGACCGTGGGCGGGGCTGGCTGCGATTCACCTTCGTACGCCGAGTCGAAGACCCGCAGATCGTCGTGGAGGAGATCTTCTGGCAGTGAGGCGGACTCACTGCGGGAGTTTCCGGGAGGGTCGGGTCCCCGCTGCGCCGACGGCGAGGGCCAGGACGGCTGCCGCGGCCGGGAGGGCGTAGGGGGTCGTCGGGCCCAGGGCGTCGATCAGGGTGCCTGCCGTGGCCGAGCCCAGGGAGATGCCCGCGAAGATGGCCGTCACCGCCAGGGTCATGCCCTCGTTGAGGCGGCCCTCCGGGGTGACCGCGTGGATGCGGGACATCGCCGTGACCATCGTCGGGGCCGTGGCCATGCCCGCCAGGAGCAGGGCGAGGGCCAGGAGGGCGAGCGAGCCGGTCGAGGCGGCCGCCCAGGGGAGGGCCATCGCGACGGACAGGGTGATCAGGCAGGTCCGCAGGCTGCGCGGGCGCAGGCTCCCGTAGAGCAGGCCGGCCGCGCAGGAGCCGGCCGCCTGGAGCGCCAGGACCGCGCCGGTGGCGGCGCCCAGGCCGTGGGAGTCCAGCTGGGCGATCGAGGTGACCTCCAGCGAGCCGAACAGCAGGCCCAGGGGGAGGAAGAGCGCCAGGAACGGGGCGACCGCACGGAGCGGCGAGCTGCCGTGGCGGGGCGCCGACACCGGGGGCTCCGTGGCGCGCCGGGACGTGAACAGCAGCATGCCGGTGAGCAGGAGGGCGGCCGCCGTGAGGGTGCCGGCCTCCGGGAAGACGGCCGAGCACAGGAACGCCGCCACCACCGGGCCGAGCATGAAGCAGAGCTCGTCCGCGGCCTGCTCGAACGACATCGCCGTGTGGTGCGCGGCGGGGGAGTCGCGCAGCAGGTGGGTCCAGCGGGCCCGGGACATGCCGCCGATGTTGGGGCTGGTCGCGGTGGCCGCGTAGGAGGCGAACAGGGTCCAGGCGGGGGCGTGCATACGGACGCAGAGGACCAGGGAGAGCGAGCCGAGCACCGCGATCAGCGTCGCCGGGACGGCGATCCGGGCCTGGCCGTACCGGTCGACCAGGCGGGCGGTCCTCGGCCCGGCCAGCGCGGTGGCGGCCAGCCCGGTGGCGGTGACCGCGCCGGCGAGGGCGTACGAGCCGCGCTGGCCGGCGATCATCATGACCGCGCTGATGCCGAACATGCCCGTGGGGAGGCGGGCGATGAGGTTCCCGGCGGTGAAGGCGCGGGTGCCGGGGATGGCGAACAGGCGCCCGTACGGGCCCGGTGCGCGGGCCGCCCGCCGATGCGTAGCGGGGGCAATGACGAGGGTCGAGCCGGTCACGGCCATCAGTGGGGCGGAAGTGGTCTGCGGCATGCTCCAAGGCTCCGGCGCGGGGTCCGTCCGAGTCCAACACCTGTTCCGGGGCCATTCACCCGCTTCCGTTGTTAGTCTCCTCGGGTGAATCCCCGTGATGTGGAACCCCGGCTGCTGCGCGGGTTCGTCGCCGTGGCCGAGGAGCTGCACTTCACCCGCGCCGCCGCCCGGCTGTACGTCGCCCAGCAGGCACTGAGCCGGGATGTGCGGAAGCTCGAAGGGGCCCTGGGCGCGGGGCTGTTCGTACGCACGACCCGGGCCGTCGAGCTGACCGCCGACGGGGAGCGGCTGCTGCCCCTGGCGCGGCGGGTGCTGGCCGCGCACGAGGAGCTCGCCGCCGCCTTCGCCGGCCCGCGGGCCCTGCTCGTCGACCTGAACACCGACGGGCCGAGCACCGCCCGCACGGTGCTGGAGCGGGCCCGGGAACTCGCCCCGGACTGCGAGCTGATGGCCCGCTTCGAGAGCGGGCTGACCCACGCCGCCGCCGAGGTTGCCGCCGGGCGCCTCGACGTGTCCTTCGGGTACGCCGACGGGCTGGATCCGGCGCTGCGGGCCCGCCTCGCGCACCGGCCCGTACGGTACGAACCGCTCGCGGTGCTGCTGCCGGAGGGGCATCCGCTGGCCGCGCGGCCCGCGGTACCGCTGGACGCGCTGGCGGGGGAGACCGTGTACGCGGGGGCCGGCAATCCGCGCACCCTGGAGTGGACCGGGCTCGCCCGCGAGCTGTTCGCCGGGCGCGGGATCGCGCTGGCGCCGCCCGCGCCCGTGGCCGTGGGGAAGGAGGAGTTCAGCCGGGTCATGGCCAAGACCCGCAATCCGGTGCTGGTGACCGTGGACTTCCTCGACATGCCCGGGTGCGTGAAGCGGCCGCTCGTGGACCCGTTGCCGCTGTCCCCGCTGTCGATGGTGTGGCGGAAGGGTTTCGGCCACCCCGGGCTCGACGCACTGCACCAGGCGGCGGCCGTGCTCGCCGCCGAGCACGGCTGGCTGGACGCGCCCCCCGCGAGCTGGCGCCCCGCCGCGCTCACAGGCGCCCGCGGCAGCGGGTGAGTGCAAGGTTTCCCGCCGGTCATCCGGCGGGGACCGGGGCCGAAACGCGCCGTTCCTACGGTCGTCACCACGGACGCGACATGTGGAGGCGTGTGATGACCGGTACGACCGCACCGCGCAAGGGGGGCCGCTGGATCGAGCGGTGGGAACCCGAGGACGAGACGTTCTGGAAGGAGTCGGGGGAGCGCATCGCCCGCCGGAACCTGCTCTATTCCGTGCTCTCCGAGCACATCGGGTTCTCCATCTGGTCCCTGTGGTCGGTGATGGTGCTCTTCATGGGCCCCGCGTACGGGATCGACCCGGCCGGGAAGTTCTTCCTCATCGCGACGGCGACGTTCGTGGGCGCCCTCGTCCGGGTGCCGTACACCTTCGCCGTCGCCCGCTTCGGCGGCCGGAACTGGACCGTCGTCAGCGCGCTGCTCCTGCTCGCACCCACTGTGGCCGCACTCGTCGTCATGGAGCCCGGGACCTCGTACGGGACCTTCCTGGCCGTCGCCGCACTGACGGGCGTGGGCGGCGGGAACTTCGCCTCGTCCATGACCAACATCAACGCTTTCTTCCCGCTGCGCAAGAAGGGCTGGGCGCTCGGCCTGAACGCGGGCGGCGGCAACATCGGCGTGCCCGTGGTGCAGCTCGTCGCCCTGCTGGTCATCGGGACCGCCGGGGCCGGGCACCCGAGGCTGCTGCTGGCCGTCTACCTGCCGCTGATCGTGGCCGCGGCCGCGCTGGCCCTGCTGCGGATGGACAACCTGGCGCCCGTACGCAACGACACCGGCGCCGTCCGCGAGGCGGTCCGGGAGGCCCACACCTGGATCATGGCGTTCCTGTACATCGGCACCTTCGGGTCCTTCATCGGCTACAGCTTCGCCTTCGGACTCGTGCTTCAGACGCAGTTCGGCCGCACTCCGCTCCAGGCCGCCTCGTTCACCTTCGTCGGACCGCTGCTCGGCTCGCTGATCCGGCCCGTCGGCGGCGCCCTCGCGGACCGGTTCGGCGGGGCAAAGATCACCCTCGCGACCTTCGTGGCGATGGCCGCCGCGACCGGGATCGTCGTCTACGCCTCGGGCCAGAAGTCGCTGGCCGTCTTCCTCGTCGGATTCGTGGCGCTGTTCGCGCTGAGCGGGCTCGGCAACGGCTCCACGTACAAGATGATCCCCGGCATCTTCCAGGCCAAGGCACTGGCACGGGGCATGAGCGGCGAGGACGCGGCCGCGTACGGACGCCGGCTGTCCGGGGCCTCCATGGGACTCATCGGCGCGGTCGGCGCGCTCGGCGGACTCGGCATCAACCTGGCCTTCCGGGAGGCGTTCTCGACCTCCGGGTCCGGGACGGCCGCCTTCGTCACCTTCCTCGGCTTCTACGCGGTGTGCTGCGCGGTGACCTGGGCGGTATACCTTCGCCGGCCCGCCGCCGCGGTGCTCCCGACGGCCGGGACCGAGGCGAAGCCGCAGCTCACTTCGGTGTAACGGCGGTTTACGGCCACGAAATACGGCGGAACCGAGCCTGACACGCCGACTTGACAGGCTCGGTTCCGTTCACGCGACGCGTGAGCGCGCGATGTGATACCGACCCACTGGGCAAGGCAGGTCACCATGGACGACACGCACACCGGCACCGCCCCGACGGCGGGCCCGCTGGCGGGATTCACCGTGGGAGTCACCGCAGCCCGGCGGGCGGACGAGCTGATCGCCCTGCTGCGTCGGCGGGGCGCCACCGTCCTGCACGCCCCGGCCCTGCGGATCGTGCCGCTGGCCGACGACAGCGAACTGCTCGCCGCCACGAAGGAACTGATCCACTGCGCGCCCGACACGGTGGTCGCCACCACCGCCATCGGATTCCGCGGGTGGATCGAGGCCGCCGACGGGTGGGGGATCGGCGAGGAGCTGCTGGCGCGGCTGCGGGCCACCGAACTGCTGGCGCGCGGCCCGAAGGTGAAGGGCGCCGTCCGCGCCGCCGGGCTGGTGGAGACCTGGTCCCCGCAGTCGGAGTCCCTCGCCGAGGTACTCGACCGGATGCTCGCCGCCGGCGTCGCCGGCCGGCGCATCGCGCTCCAGCTGCACGGGGAACCGCTGCCCGGGTTCGTCGAGGCGCTGCGGGCCGGCGGCGCCGAGGTGGTCGTGGTCCCGGTGTACCGGTGGATGGCCCCGGAGGACCTCGGGCCGCTGGACCGGCTGCTGGACGCGGTGGCCTGCGGCACGATCGACGCGGTGAGCTTCACCTCGGCCCCGGCGGCGGCCTCGCTGCTGTCCCGGGCGCAGCAGCGGGGGATGCGGGAGGCGGTGCTGGCGGGGCTGCGGGGAGACGTGCTGTCGGCGTGCGTGGGGCCGGTGACGGCGCTTCCGCTGCAGGCGCACGGGGTGGACACCGTGCAGCCGGAGCGGTTCCGGCTGGGCCCGCTGGTGCAGTTGCTGTGCCAGGAGCTGCCGGGGCGGGCCCGGGTGCTGCCGGTGGCGGGGCACCGGGTGGAGATCCGGGGGCACGCGGTGCTGGTGGACGCGGAGCTGCGGCCGGTGCCGCCGGCGGGCATGGCCCTGCTGCGGGCGCTGGCCCGCAGGCCGGGGTGGGTGGTGGCGCGGCCGGAGCTGCTGCGGGCGCTGCCGGGGGCGGGGCGGGACGAGCACGCCGTGGAGACGGCGATGGCGCGGCTGCGGGGGGCGCTGGGCGTGCCGAATCTCATTCACACGGTGGTGAAGAGGGGGTACCGGCTGGCGCTGGACGCCGGTGAGTGCACGCCGGTGGCCTGACCGGCCTGCGGCCGCGCCTGTGGGGCTCCGCCCCCGCGCCCCGCGCGCCCTGGCCGGCGCGGCCGGACGGGCGGGCGGCCGCGCGGGCGGGTGCGGCGCCGTCGCCGGGGCTCCCCCGGCTACCGCTGGGGGTACCCCCGGCGCCTCGAACGCCGGCGGGGCCGGATGTGGCCGACGGGGCCGGATGTGGCCGATTCGGCCGGACGCGGCCGACCGGGCTGGAATGATGTGCGCATGATCATTGACGGGGTGGAGATGCGGGGCGTCGAGGTCGGGGACGCCGCCGGGCTGGCCGACGTACTGACGCGGAACCGGGCGTACATGGCGCCGTTCGAGCCGTGGCGGTCCGAGGTGTTCTTCACCAAGGAGGGGCAGGCCGCCCGCATCGAGGCGCTGCTCGCCGAGCGCGACGGCGGGCGCCTCGCGCCTTACGTGCTCGTCGAGACCGGTACCGGCGCGCCCATCGGGATGATCAACCTCGGCAGCATCTCCCTCGGGCCCTTCCGCAGCGGCGGCGTCGGCTACTGGGTCGACCAGGCCTGGACGGGCAAGGGGGTGGCCACCGCCGCCCTGGAGGAGGTCTGCCGGATCGCCCGCGACGACCTCGGCCTGCACCGCGTGAAGGCCGGGACGCTGGTCGACAATGCGGCCTCCCGGCGCGTCCTCGCGAAGGCCGGATTCGAGCAGTACGGGCTCGCCCCCGGCTACCTCCACATCAACGGCGCCTGGCGCGACCACTGCCTGTTCCAGCGCCTCCTCCACGACGACCCGCCGCTCTAGCCAAGTGCTGGCCCCCGTACGGGGGGTTCCGCATCGGGTCGCCGCGCGGCACTCTGAGAGGCACGCGCGCCCCTAGGCAAGAGGCGGTGACGGGCATGTGGTTCGACTCCGGGCGGGTCTGCCTGGACCTGGTGGCCACCTTCGCCGCCCCCGCGGGCGCCGAGGAGATCCGGGACGGCGACGAGCTGCGGCTGTGGCTCGCCGGAGCCGGGCTCGTGCCCGACCGGACGCCGATCGCCCGGGTGGGCCCCGACTGGGTCGAGGCCTTCCAGGTGCTGCGCGCCGACCTGGGCAGCCTCGTACGGGCCGAGCTCGCCGGGGCAGGCCTCGACGAGGGCGCGCTCGCCCGGGTCAACGCGCTGGCCGCCGGTCCACCCCCGGGACTGTGTGCCGTACAGGACCAGGAGGGTCGTCTCGTACGCGAGCTGTGCGGCGGCGTGGAGTGCGGTGCGCTGCTGGCCGCCGTCGCCCGGGACGCCGTGGAAATGCTCACCGACCCCGGGGAGCGGGCCCTGCTGCGCTCCTGCGAGGGGGACGGCTGCACCAGGGTCTACCTGGACACTTCGCGCGGCCACCGGCGGCGCTGGTGCTCCAGCGAGCTGTGCGGCAACCGCGAACGGGTCGCCCGGCACCGCCGCAGGGCCCTCGCGGCGCGCCCCGCGTAGTGATCTTCGCCCGGTCATCGGAACGGGCGTGCGGACCGGGTCCGGATTCGCGTACGGTTGACGGTCGCCCATGCACGTCAGAAGGGGGCCTTGGTGGCCGCGCAGAATGCCGCTGTCGACAGCACGGCGGATTCCGTCCGCGATCGGGAGATCGCGGTCGAGCAGACGCATCTGGACCAGGTGTACCGCCGCCTCGAAGAGAAGATCGACGAGGCCGAGTTCCTGATGAACGACGCGGCCAAGCGCGGTCAGGTCGGCACGCCCGGCGCGCTCGCCGAGCGCGACGCACAGGTCTTCCGGGCGGGCATCCACCTGAACCGGCTGAACAACGAGTTCGAGGACTTCCTCTTCGGCCGCATCGACCTGGTCCTCGGCAAGGACGGGGAGCGCGGGCCGGACGGCGCGTACACCTCCGTCGAGCCCGCCGACGACGCGATCCGCGAGGACCTCACCGCCGACATCGCCGAGACGCTCCACATCGGGCGCATCGGCGTGCTCGACGCCGACTACGCGCCGCTGGTCATCGACTGGCGCGCGCCGGCCGCCGCGCCGTTCTACCGGTCCACGCCCAAGGACCCCGGCCGCGTCGTGCGGCGCCGCGTCATCCGCTCCAAGGGCCGCAAGGTGCTCGGCGTCGAGGACGACCTGATGCGCCCCGAGATCACCGCGTTCCTCGACGGCCGCGAGCTGCCGGCCATCGGCGACGGCGCCCTGATGGCCGCGCTCGGACGGGCCCGTACGCACTCGATGCGGGACATCGTCTCCTCCATCCAGGCCGAGCAGGACATGGTGATCCGGGCGCCCGCCGCCTCGGTCGCCGAGGTCGCGGGCGGGCCGGGCACCGGCAAGACCGCCGTCGCCCTGCACCGCGCCGCCTACCTGCTCTACCAGGACCGGCGCCGCTACTCCGGCGGCATCCTGATCGTCTCGCCGACCCCGCTGCTCGTCGCGTACACCGAGGGTGTGCTGCCCTCCCTCGGCGAGGAGGGCCAGGTCGCCATCCGGGCGCTCGGCTCGCTGGTCGACGGCGCCGAGGCGACGACGTACGACGAACCGGCCGTGGCCCGGATCAAGGGCTCCTCGCGCATGCGCAAGGTGCTCCACAAGGCCGTACGGGGCGCACTGGAGCTCGGCGGCGGCGGTGGCGGCGCCCCCGAGCGGCTTCGGGTCGTGGCCTTCGGGCGGCGCCAGGAGCTGGAGGCCGACGAGCTGAACCGGATCCGGCAGAACGTGCTCAGCGGCACCGCGCCGGTGAACCTGCTGCGCCCGCGCGCCCGCAAGCTGCTCCTCGACGCCCTGTACGCGCGCTCCGGCGGCGCCGGCCGGCACAGCGATCCTGAACTGGCCGCCGAGCTGCGCTCCGCGTTCGACGAGGACATCTCCACCGAGGACGCGTTCATCGACTTCCTGAACGCCTGGTGGCCCGAGCTGACCCCGCGCGGCGTACTTGCCGCGATGGCCGACGAGCGCAGGCTCGGGCGCTGGTCGCGGCGGGTCCTGAACCCGCGCGAGACCCGCCAGCTGGCGCGCTCGCTGCGCAGGGTGGGCCCGGACGGCAAGGGTCCGCTGTCAGTGCACGACGTGGCGCTGCTGGACGAGCTCCAGCTGCTGCTCGGCGCGCCGGCCCGGCCCAGGCGCAAGCGGCAGCTGGACCCGCTCGACCAGCTCAGCGGGCTGGAGGAGCTGATGCCGACCCGCGAGGAGACCCAGTGGGAGCGGGCGGAGCGGATCGCGGCGGAGCGCACCGAGTACGCGCACGTGATCGTGGACGAGGCGCAGGACCTGACGCCGATGCAGTGGCGGATGGTGGGCCGCCGCGGCCGCCACGGCACCTGGACGGTGGTCGGGGACCCGGCGCAGTCCTCGTGGACGGACCCGGAGGAGGCCGCGGCGGCGCGTGACGAGGCCCTGGGGTCCCGGCCTCGCCGGCGGTTCACGCTGACGGTGAACTACCGCAACCCGGCGGAGGTCGCGGAGGTCGCGGCCCGGGTGCTGCGGCTGGCGATGCCGGGCATGGAGCCGCCGACGGCGGTCCGCTCCACGGGCCTGGAGCCCCGCTTCACGGCCGCGGACGGCGGTCTGGGCCCGGCGGTCCGGGAGGAGACGCGCAGGCTGCTGGAGCAGGTGGACGGCACGGTCGGCGTCGTCGTGGCCATGGACCGGCGCGCGGAGGCCGCGGGCTGGCTGGCGGACCTGGGGGAGCGGGCCGTGGCGCTCGGCAGCCTCGAAGCCAAGGGCCTGGAGTACGACGCCACGGTGGTCGTCTCCCCGGCGGAGATCGCGGACGAGTCCCCGGCGGGCCTGCGGGTCCTGTACGTGGCCCTGACCCGCGCGACGCAGCAGCTGACGGTGGTGTGCGCCGACCGGGACGAGCCCGACGCGGACGGCGTCCCCGCGCTGCTGCGGCCGTAGGGCCCGGCCTGCCCGGTTCCGTACGGCCGGATGGCCCGCAGCCACCGGCGTGGTGAGACGAGGTCAACCCCTTGGAGGGGGATCGCTTCCGGCGATCCTTTGTTAGCCTGGGTACGGCACCGGCTCGATCCAAGCCCCCGGGCCCAACCTTCGTCGCTTAGAGCGACCACTTGCCGCGAGGCGAGCATGGCGGGTCGGTGTCATAGACGTTCTTACAGGTCCGCGCCCCTCGGGTATCGAGGGGCGCGGACCTTTTTCATGAGGGCTACGCTTCCCCACGCCTGATCTATCTCGTATGGTGGAAGTGTCTTTCCGAAATTTGTAGCTGGTTACCTTGTACTGGCTGGTAGGTGGGACGATCGGACAACAGGTCCTGCTGCGCCTGGCGTGTGGCAGGGCCCTGTGTGGAAAAAAACCAGGGACAGAAGAGGAACACGGCCATGGCAACGGCGCCCAGCGTCTCGTACTCGATGACGGTCCGCCTGGAAGTGCCCGCGAGCGGAACCGCGGTCTCCCAGCTCACCACCGCCGTGGAGTCTTCCGGTGGGTCGGTCACCGGCCTCGACGTGACCGCCTCCGGCCACGAGAAGCTCCGCATCGACGTCACCATCGCCGCGACCTCCACCGCGCACGCCGACGAGATCGTCGGCAAGCTCCGTGGGATCGAGGGCGTCAGCCTCGGCAAGGTCTCCGACCGAACCTTCCTGATGCACCTCGGCGGCAAGATCGAGATGGCGTCCAAGCACCCCATCCGCAACCGCGACGACCTCTCGATGATCTACACCCCGGGCGTCGCCCGCGTGTGCATGGCCATCGCAGAGAACCCCGAGGACGCCCGCCGCCTCACCATCAAGCGCAACTCCGTCGCAGTCGTGACGGACGGCTCCGCCGTACTGGGCCTGGGCAACATCGGCCCGAAGGCCGCGCTGCCCGTCATGGAGGGCAAGGCGGCCCTCTTCAAGCGCTTCGCGGGCATCGACGCGTGGCCCATCTGCCTGGACACCCAGGACACCGACCAGATCGTCGAGATCGTCCGCGCCATCGCCCCGGGCTTCGCCGGCATCAACCTCGAAGACATCTCCGCGCCGCGCTGCTTCGAGATCGAGGCCCGCCTGCGCGAGGCCCTCGACATCCCCGTCTTCCACGACGACCAGCACGGCACCGCCATCGTCGTCCTCGCCGCCCTCACCAACGCACTTCGCGTGGTGGGCAAGGCAGTTGGGGACGTCAAGGTCGTCATGTCGGGTGCCGGCGCAGCCGGTACCGCCATCCTGAAGCTGCTCCTCGCGGCCGGTGTGAAGAACGTCGTCAGCGCCGACATCCACGGTGTCGTGCACGCGGACCGCCCCGACCTCGTCGACGCGGCCGCCGACTCCCCGCTGCGCTGGATCGCGGAGAACACCAACCCCGAGGGCTACACGGGCACCTTGAAGGAGGCCGTGGTCGGCGCCGACGTGTTCATCGGCGTCTCCGCCCCCAACGTGCTGTCCGGCGAGGACGTCGCCGCCATGGCGGAGGGCGCGATCGTGTTCGCGCTCGCGAACCCGGACCCCGAGGTGGACCCGGCCATCGCCCGTCAGACCGCCGCCGTCGTGGCCACCGGCCGCTCCGACTTCCCCAACCAGATCAACAACGTGCTGGTCTTCCCGGGTGTCTTCCGCGGTCTGCTGGACGCCCAGTCCCGCACGGTGAACACGGACATGATGCTGGCCGCCGCGAGCGCGCTGGCGGACGTCGTCGGCGAGGACGAGCTCAACGCGAACTACATCATCCCGTCGGTGTTCAACGACAAGGTGGCCGGCGCGGTCGCCGGAGCCGTCCGCAAGGCCGCCTCGGCGATCTGACACGGAGCCTGACGCAGGGTCCGGTGCCGCGGTCCGGCGCCGGGCCCGACGCGGGTCCGCCGCCGGGGTCCGGAACCCGGTCCGGGGCCGGCCCGACGGCCGCTGTGACGGCCCTCACGGCTTCCCCGTCCCGGCGCGTCGCGAGATGCGGGTCCGACGGGCCGCCTCTAGGGTTGCGGGGATGCCCGCGAGGTCCGCGGTCCGCATCCACCGAGTGCGGACGGAGCGTCACCGCGGCGTGACTGTGGCGCTTTTCGTGTGACCCTGGCGGGTGCCGGATTGGCTTTCCCGCCGCTGGTGGGGGCAGGATGCGTAACCGGGCGAGAGGGTCTGACGTTCAGACCCGGGTCCGGGGACTGTCCGAGGACCCTGGCAGCATCGGCTTCGATCTCACGCCTCTAAGGCAAGTTGAACACGGGAGTACAACATGAACCGCAGTGAGCTGGTGGCCGCTCTGTCCGAGCGCGCCGAGGTGACCCGCAAGGACGCCGACGCCGTTCTGGCCGCGCTCGCCGAGACCGTCGGCGAGATTGTCGCCAAGGGCGACGAGAAGGTCACCATCCCCGGCTTCCTGACCTTCGAGCGCACCCACCGTGCCGCTCGCACCGCGCGCAACCCGCAGACCGGCGACCCCATCCAGATCCCGGCCGGCTTCAGCGTGAAGGTCTCCGCGGGCTCCAAGCTCAAGGAAGCCGCCAAGGGCAAGTAGTCCGCCCTTGTGCCGAGGGCCGCACAGGCCCTCGGGACGGCAGCAGTACGCAGAGAACGCCGAAGGGCGGCCACCCGGGTGGGTGGCCGCCCTTCGGCCTGTCCAGGGCCCCCTGGAGGGCCTTGGCGGGGCCGGCGGGCGCCGCCCTCGGGGGCGCCCGCCGGGGAAACGCCTCAGACGAGGTCGCCGCCCGGGAGTTCGACCTTCGCTCCCAGCTCCACGAGCTTCTCCATGAAGTTCTCGTAGCCGCGGTTGATGAGGTCGATGCCGTGGACCCGCGAGGTGCCCTCGGCCGCGAGCGCCGCGATCAGGTACGAGAACCCGCCGCGCAGGTCGGGGATGACCAGGTCGGCGCCCTGGAGCTTGGTCGGGCCGGAGACGACCGCCGAGTGCAGGAAGTTGCGCTGCCCGAAACGGCAGGCGCTGCCGCCCAGGCACTCCCGGTACAGCTGGATGTGTGCACCCATCTGGTTGAGGGCCGAAGTGAAGCCCAGCCGCGACTCGTAGACCGTCTCGTGGACGATCGAGAGGCCCGTGGCCTGGGTGAGGGCCACCACCAGCGGCTGCTGCCAGTCGGTCTGGAAACCGGGGTGCACGTCCGTCTCCAGCGCGATCGCGTTGAGCGGGCCGCCCGGGTGCCAGAAGCGGATGCCCTCGTCGTCGATCTCGAACGCGCCGCCGACGCGGCGGTACGTGTTCAGGAAGGTCATCATCGAGCGCTGCTGGGCGCCGCGCACGTAGATGTTGCCGCCGGTCGCCAGCGCCGCGGAAGCCCAGGAGGCGGCCTCCAGGCGGTCCGGGAGCGCCTTGTGGTTGTAGCCGCCGAGGCGGTCGACACCGGTGATCCGGATGGTCCGGTCGGTGTCCATGGAGATGATGGCGCCCATCTTCTGCAGAACGCAGATGAGGTCCTCGATCTCCGGCTCCACCGCGGCGTTGCTGAGCTCGGTGACGCCCTCGGCCAGGACGGCCGTCAGCAGCACCTGTTCGGTCGAGCCGACCGAGGGGTAGGGCAGGCGGATCTTGCAGCCGCGAAGGCGCTGCGGGGCCTCCAGGTACTGGCCGCCCTCGCGCTTCTCGATGGTCGCGCCGAACTGGCGGAGCACGTCGAAGTGGAAGTCGATCGGCCGGCCGCCGATGTCGCAGCCGCCGAGGCCCGGGATGAAGGCGTGGCCGAGGCGGTGCAGCAGCGGGCCGCAGAACAGGATCGGGATGCGCGACGAGCCCGCGTGCGCGTCGATGTCCGCGACGTTCGCGCTCTCGACGTGCGTCGGGTCGAGCACGAGCTCACCCGGCTCCTCGCCGGGGCGGACGGTCACCCCGTGCAGCTGGAGCAGCCCGCGCACGACCCGGACGTCGCGGATGTCGGGAACGTTGCGCAGCCGACTGGGTCCGCTGCCGAGCAGAGCGGCGACCATGGCCTTGGGCACGAGGTTCTTCGCACCGCGGACACGGATCTCGCCCTCAAGCGGGGTACCGCCATGGACAAGCAGTACGTCGTCTCTGTCTGTGCCGGTCATGAATCTCGCGTTCCGGAGAGGGGCTCCCCCGGCGAAGCCAGAGGAGGGTGGGCAGGGGGCCAGGGAAAAGGGTAAGGGGCACCACCCCCTTGTTCGTAAGGCTGACGCGGCCATCGGACTGTCATAAATCGGCCACAACACCCACCGTGCCCGCCCCGTGGCGGAGTGTGGCATTCCGCCCCTGTCCCCGGCCCCTTCGGTGCCGCGCGCTCCTTCCTGCTGCCGTGCGCCCTGGGCCGTGTGAGATCCGATGCGTCCGCCCGCTCCCCCTCAAGCGCGAATGTGCGAGATCATGTCGGCATGACCGAGGTGTCCTCCCTCACAGGGCGGCTGCTCGTGGCCACCCCCGCCCTCGCGGACCCGAACTTCGACCGCGCGGTGGTGCTCCTGCTCGACCACGACGAGCAGGGCTCGCTCGGCGTGGTCCTCAACCGGCCCACCCCCGTGGGCGTCGGCGACATCCTGCTGCCCTGGGCGACCCTGGCCGGTGATCCGGGGGTCGTCTTCCAGGGCGGTCCGGTGGGCCTGGACTCGGCCCTCGGGGTGGCGGTCATCCCGGGCGAGGAGGGGCCGCTCGGATGGCGCCGCGTGTACGGGGCGATCGGCCTGGTCGACCTGGAGGCGCCGCCGGAGCTGCTGGCCGCGGCGCTCGGCTCGCTGCGGATCTTCGCCGGCTACTCGGGCTGGGGTCCGGGCCAGCTGGAGGTGGAGCTGGGCGACGGCGCCTGGTACGTCGTGGAGTCGGAGCCGGGGGACGTGTCCTTCCCGGATCCCGAACGGCTGTGGCGTGCGGTGCTGCGCCGCCAGCGCAACGAGCTCGCCATGGTCGCCACCTATCCGGACGACCCGTCGCTCAACTGACCCGCGCACGGGTCGGTACCCTGGCTTTTATGAGCACTCTTGAGCCCGAGCGCGGGACTGGTACGGGGACCCTCGTAGAGCCGACGCCGCAGGTGTCCCACGGCGACGGCGACCACGAGCGCTTCGCCCACTACGTCCAGAAGGACAAGATCATGGAGAGCGCGCTCGGCGGGACCCCCGTCGTCGCGCTCTGCGGCAAGGTCTGGGTGCCGGGCCGGGACCCGAAGAAGTACCCGGTCTGCCCCATGTGCAAGGAGATCTACGAGTCCATGGGCCCCGGCGGGGACAAGGACAAGGGCGGCAAGGACAAGTAGTCCGGCCCCGTTCCCGGCAGGACCGGGGCCGGACGTGGGCCCCCCGACGCACCGCGTGCGTCCGGGGGCCCTCGCCGTGTCCGGGGGCCTTTGCCGGGTGCGGAGGGCGGGCTAGGGTCGGCCGCGCAGGCGCCATGCGAAACATGCGTTGCGCATGGTGCAACACCTGGACGGTGGAGGGGTCGAGGCCATGCCCGAGTCGGATCCGCAGCCGCAGTACACGCTGATTCCGGAGCCGCGGTACGTGCGATTCACCCGCGACACCGGCGAGTGCCCGCTGGACGATCCGCTGCTCGCCGTCGGCCCCGGCGCCGAGGGGACCGCCCGCTGGCTGCGGCGGGAGCTCGGCGCGGCCACCGGCTGGGAGCTGCCCGCACCGGCGGCGGGGGAGGAACACGGCGGGCGCACGGTGATCCGGCTCGCGCTCCGCCCCGAGCTCTCCCGGAGCATTGGCGCCGAGTCGTACGAGCTGCACGTCACGCAGAAGCGGGTCCTGCTCGAAGGCGCCGACCCGGCGGGACTCTTCTACGCCGCGCAGACGCTGCGCCAGCTGCTCGGGCCCGAGGCCTGCCGGCGTGCGCCCACGGCGCCGGGCCGCGGCTGGCGGCTGCCGGTGGGGGGCGTCCAGGACGGGCCCCGGTTCGGCTGGCGCGGGATGATGCTCGACGTGGCCCGGCACTTCATGCCCAAGGGCGGCGTGCTGCGCTACATCGACCTGCTCGCCGCGCACAAGCTCAACGTGCTCCACCTGCACCTGACGGACGACCAGGGCTGGCGGGTCGAGATCAAGCGCCACCCGCGGCTCACCGGGGTCGGCGCGTGGCGGCCGCGCAGCCGATGGGGGCACCGGGCCTCGCCGCTGTGGAACGAGACCCCGCACGGCGGCTTCTACACGCAGGACGACATCCGCGAGATCGTCGCGTACGCCGCCGAGCGGCACGTCCGGGTGGTCCCGGAGATCGACGTGCCGGGGCATTCGCAGGCCGCGATCGCCGCGTACCCCGAGCTGGGCAACACCGACGTGGTGGACACCGCCGCGCTGGAGGTGTGGGACGACTGGGGGATCAGCGAGAACGTGCTCGCGCCGACCGAGGCCGTACTGCGCTTCTACGAGGGGGTCTTCGAGGAGCTGCTGGAGCTGTTCCCGGCGGACGTCTCGCCCTTCTTCCACGTGGGCGGCGACGAGTGCCCCAAGACGCAGTGGCGCGCGTCGGCGGCTGCGCAGGAGCGGATCCGGGAGCTGGGGGTGGACGGGGAGGACGGGCTCCAGTCCTGGTTCATCCGGCACTTCGACGGCTGGCTCGCGCAGCGCGGGCGGCGGCTGATCGGGTGGGACGAGATCCTGGAGGGCGGGCCGGCGCCGGGGGCCGCGGTGTCCTCGTGGCGCGGGTACGCGGGCGGGATCGCCGCCGCCGAGGCCGGGCACGACGTGGTGATGTGCCCCGAGCAGCAGGTGTACCTGGACCACCGTCAGGCGGACGGCCCGGACGAGCCGATGCCGATCGGGTACGTGCGCTCGCTGGAGGACGTGTACCGCTTCGAGCCGGTGCCGCCGAAGCTGTCCGCGCCGGCCGCGGCCCGGGTGCTGGGCGCGCAGGCCAACGTGTGGACCGAGGTGATGGAGAACCAGGGCCGCGTCGACTACCAGGTGTTCCCGCGGCTGGCGGCCTTCGCCGAGGTGGTGTGGTCGCGGCTGCCGGAACCGGGGGAGCGGGACTATGCGGGCTTCGAGTCCCGGATGGGAGGGCACTACCGGCGGCTCGACGCGCTGGGGGTCGACTACCGGCCCCCCGGCGGCCCGTTGCCCCGGCAGCGGCGGCCCGGTGTGCTCGGCCGTCCGATCGAGGGAGAGCCCCCGAACGTGTGATGCGGGTGGGGGTGGCCGGAACCCTCCGCGCCCTCATGCGCCCTGCGCGCCGTGCCGGGCCCTCCGGCGGCCGCGGCGGGCCCGCCAGGTTTCCGGACTGTTCGACACTGATCGGAATTCTTCGGACTTCTTCGGAACTCCCAAGGGTTCCGGGACGTCTTTCGTTCTTGGGGGGTGTCGGGAACTCTTGCTCGATTTCGGCGTATTCAGCGAATTCTTCCGATTCGGTCGATTCGGTGAATACGGGGGAAACCGGACGGCCGGGAGCTTCAGGGGGCGCCCGCCGGACCCTCGCGCCGGGCGGTGGGGAAGATGTGCCAGAGTTGCCACGTCCCGGCGGTGAGCACGTACCGTACGGCGGACAGGCGTGAGCGCCGGGACCGGGACATCGGGAAGGGGCAGCTGGGTTGACCACGCACGCACCGCATGCACTGCATTCATCTCAGGGGCCGCAGGCGGCGCAGTCCGTGACGCTGCCGGCCTCGCTCGACGAGGCGGTGGCGGCACTCGCCGCCATGCCCGCCGCCGTGCCCGTCGCCGGCGGCACCGACCTCATGGCCTCCGTCAACGCAGGGCTGCTGCGGCCCGCCGCGCTGGTGGGCCTGGGCCGGATCAACGAGATCCGCGGCTGGCAGTACCAGGACGGGCACGCCCTGCTCGGCGCCGGGCTCACCCACGCGCGGATGGGACGGCCGGATTTCGCCGCTCTGATCCCCGCGCTGGCCGCGGCCGCGCGGGCCGCCGGGCCCCCGCAGATCCGCAACGCCGGCACCCTCGGCGGCAACATCGCCACTGCCGCGCCGGCGGGCGACGCACTGCCCGTGCTGGCCGCGCTGGAGGCGACCCTCGTCATCCACGGCCCGGGCGGGTCGCGCCGGGAGATCCCGGTCTCGCACCTGCTGGCCGGCCGCGAGATGCTGCGGCCCGGCGAGCTGATCGGCTTCGTACGGGTGCCGCTGCTGCACGCGCCGCAGGTCTTCCTGAAGGCCACGGGGCGCACGGGACCGGGGCGCGCCGTGGCTTCCGTGGGCCTCGTACTGGATCCCGCGCACCGGGGCGTGCGCTGCGCGATCGGCGCGGTCGCCCCGATGCCGCTGCGGCCGCTGGAGGCCGAGCAGTGGGTGGCCTCGCTGATCGACTGGGACGGGGGGCGGACGCTGGCCCCCGAGGCCCTGGAGGCCTTCGGCGAGTACGTCGCCGCCGCCTGCGTCCCCGACCAGGGGGAACCGGTGGCTCCCGGTGTACTGCATCTGCGGCGGACGGTCGCCGTGCTGGCACGGAGGGCCCTGGGGAGGGCGCTGACCTCATGAGTGGGAACGAGAACGTGAGCGGAACGACGGGGGACGCGGGTCCCGCCGGACCTGCCGGTACTGCGGACCGCACCGGCGCGGGCTGGGGCTGGGAGCCGGTCCCGCAGGGCGGCGAGTACGACAACGACGCGACGGCCTTCGTGAAGCTGCCGCAGGACATGCTGGACGCGCTCGGCACCGGGGAGCCGCTCGCAGCGCCCGGGCACGGCTACGTGCCGCCGCCGATGATCGTGCCGCTGGGCTCCGCCAGCGCGGACCCGACGGCCACGGGCACCTGGGCGATCCCGGTGCAGTGGCCGGAGGCGGGGGCCGCGCCCCAGGCCGAGACGGGGTCCGGCCCGGCCGCGGGCACGCCCGCGCCGGTCGGCGGGCCGATCCCGGCCTCGATCCCGATCCCGGCGTCGGTGGCGGCGGCGTTCGCGGAGCACGGGCACGGGCCGGTCCAGGTCTCGGGCCAGGTGACGGACCAGGCGGCTCCGGGGCGTGTTCCGGGCCACGGGCCGGGTCAGGCGCCCGGCCACGCCGCGGACCAGGCGCCGGTTTCGGCCGAGACCGACCACGATCCCGGTGCGACCGCCGAGTGGCGGTTCCCGGATGCGGTGCGGGACTCCGAGCCCGTGACCACCGGCCAGTGGACCCTGCCGGAACTGCCCGAGGAGACCGGCGAGTTCCGCCTCGGTGCACCGGAGGCCGACTGGAGCCAGGCCCCGGCGACGCTGCCGGGCGGAGCACCGGCCCCGTGGGCGGCCCACCCCGACTTCGAGGCCGCGCGCGCGGATGCCGTGATGAGCTCGGGCGTACTGCCCGAGGCGCGGCCGGACGCGGGTGAGGCGGGCACCTCGGGCGCGGGCCTGCGGCGGCTCGGCGGCCCCGGTGTCGGCGGCCCCGGGCGCGGCCCGCGCGTGCTGGGCGGACCCGGCGTGGGCACGCTCGCGGAGGGCGAGCCGGTGCATGCGGCTGCGCACGACATCGATGCCGCCCACGGCCCGGCGGCGGAGCCGCCGGCGACGGAGCGGCCGCATCCGGCGACGGAGGCCTCCGAGCTGCATGCGGCGGCTGCTGCTGCGGCTTCGGTGGACGCGGTCGCGGTCGCAGCCGCGGATGTGGCCGGAGCCGTGACCGAGGCTGCGGGGTTCGACTCCGCGCCGGAGCGCGAGGCGAGTGCCGTCGCGGCCGCGGAGTACGCCCTCGCGGGCGGTCCCGGCCTGGGCGGGATCGAAGCCGCTGCCGGCGGCTTCGCGGCGCCCGGGGACGCGGGCGACACGAACGGGCACGGTTTCACGGCGTCCGGCCACGGCGCCGGCGCCGGCGCGGAGGAGTCCGGGCCGGCCGGTGAGCACGGCTTCACGCCGGAGCCCGCCGACACGGAGGGCCGCGGCTTCGCCGAGGCGGCGGGGCCGGTTCCGGATCCGGGGCCGGTCTCGGGCGCGGGATCGGGCGAAGCCGGGGCGGGCTCCGTGCCGGGTGCGGACACCGCCGACAGCGCCGTGGCAACGCCGGATGCGGGAACGGCCGAAGGTTTCCCGCCCGAGGGGCCGACGTACGAAGAAGAACAGGCCGCCGGGGCCGTCGCCCATCACGAGCACCCGCTGGCTTCCTACGTCCTGCGCGTCAACGGCGCCGACCGGCCCGTCACCGGTGCGTGGATCGGCGAGTCCCTGCTCTACGTGCTGCGCGAGCGCCTCGGCCTCGCCGGCGCCAAGGACGGCTGCTCGCAGGGCGAGTGCGGTGCGTGCGCCGTGCAGGTCGACGGCCGGCTCGTCGCCTCCTGCCTGGTCCCGGCCGCGACGGCGGCGAGCAGCGAGGTCCGCACCGTGGAGGGGCTCGCCAGCGGCGGGGAACTCTCGGACGTGCAGCAGGCGTTGTGCAGGTCGGGTGCGGTGCAGTGCGGGTTCTGCGTGCCCGGCATGGCCATGACCATCCACGACCTGCTGGAGGGCAACCACGCCCCCAGCGAGCTGGAGACCCGGCAGGCCCTGTGCGGGAACCTGTGCCGCTGCTCCGGCTACAAGGGCGTCATCGAGGCCGTCCGCGAGGTCGTCGCCGAGCGCGAGGCGACGGCCGCGGCCGACGCGCCTGCGCCCGGTTCCGACCTCGGGGCCGGGCCCGGGGCCGTTCCCGGGCCCGGGAACGCCTCGGAGACGCGCATCCCGCACCAGGCGGCGCCCGGCGAGGGCGGGATCCACCACAACGGAGGCATGGCGTGAGCGGGCACGACGCGGCCACGGCGACGGCGACGGTAACGGTCTCCACGGGCGCTTCGCCCGCCGCGCCACCTGAGACGGGCGAGCAGCGCATTCCGCGCGGAATCGGGGCCTCCGTGCCCTCCGCCGACACGCGCGCCAAGAGCGAGGGCACCTTCCCGTACGCCGCCGACCTGTGGGCCGAGGGCCTGCTCTGGGCCGCCGTGCTGCGCTCCCCGCACGCCCACGCACGCATCCTCTCCGTCGACACCTCCGCGGCCGCCGCGATGCCGGGCGTGCGCGCCGTCGTCACCCACGCCGACATCCCCGGCGCGACCACGCACGGCCGCCGGATCGCGGACCGGCCGGTCTTCGCGCACGACGTCGTCCGCCACCACGGCGAGCCCATCGCCGCCGTAGCCGCCGACCACCCGGACACCGCCCGCCTCGCCGCCGCCGCGATCGCCGTCGAGTACGAACTCCTCGACGCGGTGACGGACCCCGAGCAGTCCTTCGGGGCCCCCGCCCTGCACCCCGACGGCAACCTGATCCGGCACATCCCGCTCCGTTACGGCGACCCGGAGGCCACCGGCGAGGTCGTCGTCGAGGGCCTGTACCGGATCGGCCGCCAGGACCCCGCGCCCGTCGGCGCCGAGGCCGGGCTGGCCGTGCCGCGGCCCGACGGGGGCGTGGAGATCTACACCGCCTCCACCGACCCGCACCTGGACCGGGACTTGGCCGCAGCCTGCTTCGGCCTGGAACCCGACCGGGTCCGGGTCGTCGTCACCGGTGTCCCGGGCGCCACGGCCGACCGCGAGGACGCCGCCTTCCAGCTGCCGCTGGGCCTCCTCGCCCTGCGGACCGGCCACCCGGTCAAGCTGGCCGCCACCCGCGAGGAGTCCTTCCTCGGTCACACCCACCGCCACCCGACGCTGCTGCGCTACCGCCACCACGCGGACGCCGAGGGCCGCCTGGTCAAGGTCGAGGCCCAGATCCTGATGGACGCGGGCGCGTACGCGGACTCCTCCTCCGAGTCGCTGGCCGCGGCGGTGGCGTTCGCCTGCGGCCCGTACGTCGTCCCGCACGCCTTCGTCGAAGGCTGGGCCGTCCGTACGAACAACCCGCCGTCGGGCCACGTACGGGGCGAAGGCGCGATGCAGGTCTGCGCCGCGTACGAGGGCCAGATGGACAAGCTCGCGGCCGCCCTCGGCATCGACGGCGCGGAACTGCGCCTGCGCAACGTGCTGGCCACCGGCGACCTGCTCCCCACGGGCCAGACGGTCACCTGCCCGGCCCCCGTGGCGGAACTCCTGCGCGCGGTACGCGACTTCGAGCTCCCCTCCCTCCCGAAGGACGCCCCGGAGGAGGAGTGGCTGCTGCCGGGCGGCCCGGAGGGCGCGGGCGAGCCGGGCGCGGTGCGGCGCGGGGTCGGGTACGGCGTGGGCATGGTCCACATGCTCGGCGCGGAAGGCACCGACGAGGTCTCGACGGCGACGGTCAAGGTCGTGGGCGGCTCGGCGACCGTCATCTGCGCGGCGGTCGACACCGGCCAGGGCTTCGCCACCCTCGCCCGCCAGATCGTCCAGGAGGTCCTGGGCGTGGACGAGGTCGTGACGGCCCCCGTCGACACCGACCAGCCGCCGGCGGGCCCGGCGGCGCACGGCCGCCACACGTGGGTGTCGGGCGGCGCCGTCGAACGGGCGGCCAAGATGGTCCGCACCCAGCTCCTCCAGCCGATGGCCCACAAGCTCGGCATGTCCACGGAGCTCCTGCAGATCCAGGACGGCCGGATCACGTCGTACGACGGGGCGTTCTCCACGACGGTCGCCGAAGCCATCGCGGGCAAGGAACTCTGGGCGACGGCCCAGTGCCGCCCCCACCCGACCGAGCCCCTGGACGGGTACGGGCAGGGCGACGCGTTCGTCGGCCTGGCCTTCTGCGCGATCCGCGCGGTGGTGGACGTGGACATCGAGCTCGGCTCGGTACGGGTGGTGGAGCTGGCGGTGGCCCAGGACGTGGGCCGCATCCTCAACCCCGCCCAGCTGGAGGCCCGTATCGAAGCGGGCGTCACGCAGGGCGTGGGCGCGGCCCTGACGGAGAACCTCCGCTCCGTCTCGGGCCTGGTCCGCCACCCCGACTTGACGGGCTACGCCCTGCCGACGTCGCTGGATGCGCCGGTGGTCCGCATCGTCAAGCTGGTCGAAGAGCGGGACGTGGTGGCCCCGTTCGGGGCGAAGGCGGCCAGCGCGATCCCTGTGGTGACGGCCCCGGCGGCGGTGGCCTCGGCGGTACGAGCAGCCACGGGCCGCCCGGTCAACAGGCTCCCGATCCGGCCATCGGCGGCGGTCGCGGCGCCCAACTCGTGACCGTGTGACCCGCATTGCACGTGCAACCCCGAGCTTGGGACTGTCGGCGCCGGTCGCTAGAGTGATCGGTAAGACGTATTACGTGCGCGTGCGAACGGGTGCGAACGGGGACGGGGAGCAGCGGAAACGCTGCAACCACGGGGATAACGGGGAAACGGGGAGCCATCGTGGCAGAGGAAAACGGGCTGTCGTTGTTGGTGGGTTCGCCCAATGCAGTGGCGGACGCGATCAGGGCGCAGGCCGCGTCGCAGGCGAAAGCGGCGGCGCTGAAGGTCGAGTACGACTCGCTGACGGAATACCAGAACATGGTCAAGGACCTGCTGGACGACCTCACGGGATCGCACGCGGACCACAAGAAGCTGGCGACCACCACCACGCTGCCGGCGGCCAAGCTCGGCTCGGGCTTCCCCGAGGCCGACGCCCTCTTCAAGTCGTACACGACGGTCGTCACGGAGCTGGAGAAGCTCTCGAAGGGCCTGGCGGACCAGATCGAGGGCCTGGGGATCGCGATCCTGACGGCGGGCAAGGGCTTTGCCGGTATGGACGACGAGCAGAGGCGACGCATGGCCAGCATCGCCAAGCAGGCGAAGGCGGAGTACGTGCCGGAGCGCGACCCGTGGCCGGAGGAGCAGCGCAAGCTGGCGGCCTCGAAGCACCCTGGCACTGCGACTCCTGGCACCGATGGCGGCACGAGGGGGAGTGAAATCTGATGGCAACGAACTTCGAGGGCTACTCGCACCAGAAGCTGCGCGAGATGCGGGCCTCGCTGGACCCGACGGCGGTCAAGGACCGTGCCGACCGCCTCCAGAAGGCGTCTGAGGACATCGCGAAGATCGCGGAGAAGCTCAAGAACCACCGGGTCACCGGCTGGGAGGGCGAAGCCGCCACGAAATTCCAGGAGTGGGTGGGCCGGGCGGGCAACGCGACGCTGCGGCTGAGCGAGTACAGCGCGACGGGCGCGAAGTGGATGGGCGACACCGTCCAGAAGATGATCGAGGCGCGGGACATGCCCGCCTACGACACGAAGGCCGCCGAGAACCTGGAAGCGGCCCGCAAGGCCCACAACGACCCGGACGCGCAGCAAATTGCCAGCCAGGAGCGGAGCAAGCTCGACGCGGACCACCGCGAGTCGATCAGGTTGATGAACAACCTGGCGCAGTCGTATGAGCTGTCGTACGGCGAGATGAACAAGGCGGAGATCCCGACGTTTCCGCCGCCGCCGGCGGCGTTTGTGCCACAGGATTACTACGCTGGTGAAGACAGGGCTCGTCCAGGAGGCAGTTCTGGGTCGGGGAGCTACACGGCATCCGCGTCGTCTGAACCTGGTGGCAGCCGCACTGAGAACGAGCCGGGCTGGGTGCCGGGACACCAGCCGAAGGCGGACGGTACCCCGCCCCAGACGACAGCGCCGACGCACGTGCTCGGGATCCCGGACCGCAACGTGGACGTGGACCTCGACCACGTTTCGACCCTGCCGCCGCCCACGACGACCTTGCCTCCGACGACGGGCACGCCGGTCCCCAACCTCCCCGTGGGACCCGGACCCGGCCCCGTCACCCCCATCCCGCCCGTGGGTCTCCCGCCGATCACCGGCAAGACGGGGCCCGGCCTCGGGCAGCTGCCGAACCTCGGTCCCGGCGGTAGCGGCCTCGTCAAGCCCAACCCGATCTCCGGGCTGCCTCCGCGGGATTCCGGCATCATGGGCGGCCGCCAGGTGCCGACCAGCGGCCCCAGCGCGGGTATCCCGCGAGGTACCGTGATCGGCAACGAAGGCACGCAGACCGGCCGCGGCACGATGGGCGGTCCCCACGGTGGTGGTGCCCACGGCAGCGGCGTGAGTGGTTCCCCTGCGGGACGTCGGCTGACCTCGGAGCCGGGCGGCATCGTGGGCGGCCGCCAGGCTGCGGCGAGCAGGCGCCTGGCTACCGGTGGCCAGCCGTTCACCCAGGGCGGCTCGGGTCTCGTACGCAACAGCGGCGCTATGGGCCATGCCGGTACGCATGCTCCGGGCCGGCGACGTGAGGACCAGGGCGGCGAACGCCCCGACTACCTGGTCGAGGACGAAGAGACCTGGCAGGGCAACCGTCGTGTTGCTCCGCCGGTGATCGACTAGAAGAACGGACGTTGTACGGGATGCACATGCGCAAGGCGACCGCGGCCCTCGTGGGTCTGCTGCTGGCCGGGGTCGCCGCGACCCCGGCCCATGCGGAGACCATTCGCTCGCAGCAGTGGCATCTCGACAGCATGAAAGCCGACGACATCTGGAAGATCAGCACCGGTAAGGGGGTCACCGTCGCAGTGATCGACACCGGAGTGAATGTCGTCCCGGAGCTTGAAGGCCAGGTTCTTTCCGGCACCGCTTTTCCCGCTGGTAGTGCCGAGGGGGGCAGGGACAACGACTACGACGGTCACGGCACTGGTATGGCTGCAGTCATCGCTGCAACCGGGAAGCACCCGAGTGGCGATGGCGCCTACGGGCTCGCACCCGGCGTCAAGATTCTCCCGATCCGCGTGCCCAATATGCTGGAGGAGGCTAACACTCCGTCTTGGGCCGCGGCCATTCGGTACGCTGCGGACTCGGACGTCAAGATCATCAACATTTCGCAGGGTCGAGACGGGACGCCGGAGGATGATCGGGAGCGGGCCGACGCGGTAAAGTACGCCCTCTCGAAGGGCAAGTTGATCTTTGCTGCTGTCGGTAACTCTGGAGATACGCTCAACGAGATCGCCTACCCAGCGGCGACACCCGGAGTGGTGGGCGTCGCTGCCGTAGACACCAAGGGTGAGCCGACCAAGGAATCGCAGCACGGACCGCAGGTCGACCTGGCTGCCCCCGGCATCGACATTGTGACGGCCTGCAAGGGCAAGACAGGGCTGTGCACCACCCACGGCACCAGTGACGCATCGGCCCTCGCCTCCGCCTCCGCCGCCCTGCTCTGGTCCGCGCACCCCGACTGGACCAACAACCAGGTCCTCCGGGTCCTCCTGAACACCGCCGGCAAGCCGAAGGACGGCTCTCCGCGCAACGACTACATCGGCTACGGCATCGTCCGGCCCCGGACCGCCGTGCCCACGCCCGGTGACCCCGGTCCCGCCGATGTCTACCCACTTCCCGACCTGGCGGCGGCCGACGCGAAGAACTCGGCCTCCCCGTCGGCCGGCGGCAAGACGCCCGCGTCCGGTGCGCCCGCGCCCCAGGCCGAGGCCAAGGAGGACGGCGGAAGCCCCGTCCTCTGGATCGGGCTCGGGCTCGGTGCCTGCGTGCTCATTGGCGGAGCCGTCGTCGCTGTTGTCGTTCGGCGCAGGAACGCCTAACGTCGCCCGATGCGGATGCGTCGGACGATCTCGGCCCTGGTCGGCCTCCTGCTGGCCGGGGTCGCTGTGGCCCCGGCCGCCTACGCCCGCACCGCTCGGCCAGAGCAGTGGCATCTGGATGCCATGCAGGCCGAGGACGCCTGGAAGATCGGCACCGGCCAAGGCGTCACCGTCGCCGTCATAGACACCGGCGTCGGCCGGATCCCCGAGCTCGACGGCCAGGTGGTCCCGGGCAAGGACTTCTCCCACGGGTACGAGGGCGACGAGCGCACCGACTACGACGATCACGGCACCGGGATGGCCGCCCTGATCGCCGGCACCGGCAGGCGCCCGTCGGGCGACGGGGCGCTCGGGCTGGCTCCGGACGCCAAGATCCTTCCCCTCCGCGTCTCCGAGGGCGGCGGGAACCTGCGCCTCCACCAGTCGATCGCCGAGGCGGTCCGCTTCGCGGCGGACTCGCAGGCGCAGGTCCTGAACATCTCGTTCGGCGGCCCGGGCAGGAGCGAGGAACTCGACGCCGCCGTCAGGTACGCCCTGGACAAGGGCAAGCTCGTCTTCTCCTCGGTCGGCAACGACGGGGAGGGGACCAACGAGGTCATGTACCCCTCCGGCTCGCCCGGCGTGGTCGGTGTCGCCGCCGTCGACGCCGACGGCGAAGCCACCAGGGAGTCCCAGCACGGCCCTCAGGTGGACCTGTCCGCCCCCGGCTTCGACATCGTCACCGGATGCACCGGCGACTCCGGCTCCGACTCCGGTCTCTGCACCGAACACGGCACCAGCGAGGCCACCGCCCTCGTCTCCGCCTCGGCCGCCCTGCTCTGGTCGGCCCACCCCGACTGGACCAACGACCAGGTGCTCCGCGTCATGCTGGACACCGCCGACAAGCCGGAGCCCGTACACGGCATCGAACGCAACGACTCCATCGGCTACGGGGTCGCACGCCCTGCCACCGCGCTGCTCACACCCGGCGACCCCGGCCCGGCGGATGCCTTTCCGCTCCCCGACCTGGCCGCGCCCGCCTCACCGACACAGGAACCGGCACCTGTACCGGCCCTCGCGTTCCAGGCCCGGACCTGGGAAGGCGCCCTCGGGCTCCTTCCCTGGGTCGTCCTCGGGGCGGGAGCCTGCCTGCTCACCGGCGGAGCCGTAACCGCAATCGTTGTTCAGCGTGTTAAACGCTGATGTGACACGACGAGAAGAGCACGCGATGTCGTTCGACGAGGAATGGTTCACCGCGCGCGCCACTGCCGCGGCCAACGTCTCCATGCGCCTCAACCACGTCCCCGCCGACCCCGGCGGTGGCAGCGGCGATCTAGAGCTCAACCAGGACCACATCGGCGCCATCGGCTCCGAGGCCTACAAACTGCACTCCCGGCTCCAGACTGACGGCAAGCACGCCGCAACGGCCTCGGCCGAGGCCGCCGGTGCGCTCACCAAGGAGAGCTTCGCCAGCGGCGCGGCACTGGCGAAGGTCAACGCCACCTGGGAGAGCCAGGTGAAGACGCTGGTGGCCGCCTGCGCGAACATCTCCAACGGGCTCAACTACTCCCTCTCCTCCCACGCCAAGGACGAGCAGCAGCTCCACGCCGACTTCACGGCCTCCGCCATCGACAAGTACCTGAAGTAGGCGCCCACCATGCTGACGTACGAGAACGTGCTCAACGCACCCGTCGACAAGCTCCGGACGGCCGTGGCCGACTGGAAGGCGATGGCCGACAAGCTCGACGAACTGGCCGAGTCGGCCCGCAACGGGATGAAGGCCAAGTCCGACAAGGCCCAGTGGAGCGGTGTCACCGCCGGCGTGGCGCGCGGCTTCGTCGACAGGACGGCCAAGGAGTTCGAGGACGCGGCGAAGGAGGCGAAGGGCATCCACAAGGCACTGACCGAGGGCCTCGCCGCTTTCACGTCCTCCAGGGACCGACTGAAGAAGATCGCGGCGGAGGAAGCGCCCGCGGCCGGCTTCCAGGTCGGTGCCGACGGCAAGGTCACCGCCACCCCGCTCGCCACCGAGGCCGACCGCAACGCGGCACGCCACGATCCCGACTACCAGCAGTCCGTCCGGGAGAACCGCGGGCTGTGGCAGAAGAAGATCGACGACGTCATCGACGGCTGCGACGACATCGACCGGTCGTTGGCCCGCGCGCTGGCCGCCAACGTCGCCGACGGCCACGACTTCAGCGGGCCGAGGTACGCGAGCCTCGACGCCGAGCAGGCCGGCCGCGCCGCGGACCTGGCCAACAAGGGCCGGGACCTGACGCACGCCGAACTCATCGAGCTCAACGAGCTGATGGCCGACAACGCCAAGGTCCCGGAGTTCTCCAAGGACTTCTACGAGGCGCTCGGACCCAAGGGTGCGCTCCAGTTCTTCGGGTACATGTCCACCGACACGTACGACTACTCGAAGCTCGACGAGCAGCGCCTCAAGGACGTCCAGGAACTCCAGAGGAACCTGGGCCTCAACCTCGCCACGGCCACGAACTCGAAGAACGAGCCCCACCTGCCGGACAGCTTCGCGCAGGACCTGCGCAAGCTGGGCACGCAGCACATCCCGCTCGCCCGGTACGACCAGAACCCGCCCTACGGGTACCAGCTGCTCGGCGGCATCATGCGGTACGGGAACTACGACCCGAAGTTCCTGGTCCCGATCGCCGAGCACGCCACGCAGATCCACGCCAAGGACCCCGACTTCTTCAACGGGACGCGGCAGCTGAACGGCCTCGGCAAGAACATGCTGAACCCGTCCGGGACCAACGGCGCCGGCTACGACCCGGTGGTCAGCTTCCTGGAGGCCCTGGGCCACAGCCCTGAGGCGGCGCAGCAGTTCTTCGACCCCGAGTGGTCCCCACACGCGTACGACCGGGACGGCACGGAAAGGTCCGGCCCGCCGGACCTGGGCAAGGGCGCGGACAAGAGGCCGGTCACGAGCTACCTCGACTTCTTCGGCAATGCGAAGTACGACTTCACCATCGACATGGAGGGCATGAACCCGGACGACCTGAAGAAGGTCCAGCAGTACATGCCGGACGCCCTGGGCCACGCCCTGGAGGCGGCAACACTCGGCCACGCCTGGGACGACCCGAGGCCGGAGCTCCACCGGACTGAGCAGGGCGCCAGGGTATTCGAGACGGTCGTGCGGAAGTACGGAGGAGACGCCGCTCTGCTCAAGGCGCACGAGTCACTCGCGGACAGCGTGGGCAACATGACCGCGGGGTACATCGACGACGTCAACCGGGCGATCGCGAACCAGGACGGGGAGAGCGTCTTCGAGCCCAAGGCCAAGGCAGGCCATGTGGACCTCAAGCTGGAGGACGCGCGGAACCTGCTGAGTGCCCTGGGTCAGCACCCCGATTCCTATGCGACCGTGTCCACGGCGGAACGCGTCTACTCGGCCGGGGTGCTGGAAACGCAAGGGTTCCACGACGGCCAGGTCGACGAGGGCCGCGCACGCGCCTCGATCCGTACCGGCGCCGAGGTTCAGGGCATGCTCGACGAGTCCCGCGCCGAACAGGTCAAGGCCATGGGCGAGAAGAAGCACGAGGAGTACGAGAAGGCACACGAGAAGCAGTCGGCGTGGGTGGAGTTCGGCACGACCGCGGCAGTCGCAGCCGGTGTGGCATTTCTGCCGGCCACTGCGGTGGCTGCCGGAGCCGCGGCGATCGTGGTTCCGCTGGCGGTGGATGTCGGCAGCGGTGCGGTGGAACAGGTCGCCTCCCAGGTGGTCGGCGAATGGTCGGACGATGCGGTGGACAGGCACAAGGACGACGGCGAAGCGAAGACGCACGCCGCCACCAAGGCCATGTACCAGGCCGGTGAGCACAGTGCCCGAGCGCCCATGAAGGAGTTCATGGAGCGGCACGGCGTCGCTCCGACCAGTGTTCTCGGAAACGACCTGACCGAGTCGATGCTCGCCGGGTACCAGGCGGGCAACTCGCGTGCGGAGCAGCAGGGGCACGCTCCCGAGACGGGCAAGAAGTAGTGATGGGCGGACAAGGGCCGCCATGCGCGGCATCCACCGCGGTCGGGGTGGTGGTACTGGTGCTTGCGGCCGCAGCATGCAGCGGGTCCGCGTCGGACGGAACGTCGACACCGAGCGAGCCCGAACAGGTCTCGGCGATACAGCTCTGCGGCGGCCTCGTCTCGTCTGCCGCCGCTCCGGCCTTGGAAAGGGTTCTGGAATCCTCCCGCTTCGTGATCCGGGAGGGCAAGGAGAACGCGGACGTCGCCTCGATCGCGAAGGCGCTGGAGAGCGCTTACCGCGCGGGCAGGATGGTGCGCGACACGTCCATCCCGTCGTGCGACATCTCGGGTGCGCTCAAGGACATCGATTCCGACCGGTACTACCCGACGGCCTATCTGCGTTTCCGCGCCACCAGCAAGAACGAGGGTGTCCCGGACTACATGCCGGGAGCAAAGGACGCGGGTGCGAAGGGCTGGGCAGGCTTTCGCAAACACACGATCGCATTCGACTGCATCAGCCCCCGCGTCGGCTCCACGAGCGAGGTCCCGCTCCGTATTACTGCTGCATTCCGCAGTAAATGGGACAAGGGGCAGGCCGGCGAAGCCGCCCTCGCCTCCGACTACGTGACGCTGGCCCACTCGGCGGCTCTCGCGGTCGCCGAAGCATTGGGCTGCGATGCCCGGGGCGGTCTGCCCGACCGTCCCGAGGGTCTGCCGAAAGCGGAACCTGCATCAAGCGAGAGCCCGACATCCGGCGCGAGCGCGGCCCCGGCCGGATAGGCCGCCCACCGTATGGCGGGAACGACGAAGACCGCCCGGATGCGCCTGTCCGGGCGGTCTGCGTCAGAAGCCGTGGCGGGAATTGAACCCGCGTGCCTCGCATTGCAGGTTTGTCCGCTTTAGTTAGGTAAACCATGATTCGGGTGCGTTCAAGGACGTTCAAGCCCGTACGCTGAGGTTCCCCCGAGATGCGGTGAGTCGGGGGGGAGGGGGGAGAGGAGGGGGGAGAGGAGGGGGCTCTTCGGCCCCTTGACACCGGGGCTGGCGGCGGGTCGGTGCGTGCGCCGGCGCGCCGCCCGGGCAGGTATCCGGCCTGAGGACACCCCCATAGGATCGAGCTGCCGCAGCGATCACGGGAACCGCTCCCCGGGGATCGACGGCCAGGCTCGCTCGGCACCAGTGCCGCGCGCTGCGCAGGCCCGAACGACGGGCCGGCCCACCACCGACAGGAAGCAGCACCCCATGGAACCGCTCGGCACCGGCGACCCGATCCGGCTCGGCCCTTACCGCGTCGTCGGCATCCTCGGCGAAGGCGGCATGGGCAAGGTCTACCTCGGCCGCGACGGCGCCGGCCGACCCGCCGCGGTCAAGGTCCTGCTCCCCGAACTGGCCGACGACCAGCACCTCGCCCAGCGCTTCCTGCGCGAGGCACAGACCGCGCAGTCGGTCACCGGCAGCGGAGTCGCCCGCGTGCTGAACGCCCAGAGCGAGGGCAACCGCCCCTGGATCGCCACCGAGTTCCTCTCCGGGCCCACCCTCGACGACGCCGTATGCCGGTACGGCCCGCTCGGCGTCGACACCGTACGGGCGCTGGCCGCCTCGCTCGCCGCCACCCTGCGGGAGATCCACGCCGCGGGCCTGGTCCACCGCGACCTGAAACCGGCCAACATCGTGCTCACCTCGGCGGGACCGCGCATCATCGACTTCGGCATCGCGCGTCCCGAGCACGGGCTGACCCTCACCACCACGGGCCAGGTGCCGGTCACCCCCGGATACGGCGCTCCCGAGCAGGTGCTCGGCCGACGGGTCGGTCCGGCCGCGGACATCTTCTCGCTCGGCGCTGTGCTGGCGTACGCGGCGACCGGCCAGCGCACGTTCGACGGGACGCATGTGGCCGCCGTGCAGTACGAGGTTGTGCACGGCGAGCCGCAGCTCGCCTCCGTACCCGAGGATTTGCGGCACCTGATCACGCCATGCCTCGCCAAGGACCCGACGCACCGGCCGATACCCGAGCAGATCGAGGCGGCGTTCGCCCCGCCGCGCGGGGCGGACAGGGCCTGGCGCAAGGGGCCGATCGCCGACGACATCGCCCGCCGGGCCGCCGAAGCCAAGCGGCAGACCGCGCTCGACGGGCCGGGGGCCGGATCCGGAACCGGGCCGTCCCGCCGCCGCCTGCTGCGCGGCTCGCTGGCGGCGGGCGGCGTGCTGGTCGCCTCGGGCGGAGCGGCCGGCTCCTGGTGGTTCCTGCGCGACGACACGCGCCCGCTCCCCGCCGCCGGGCCGGCCCGCACCGCGCGGCCGCTGTCCCTGCCCGTCGCGAAGTACGGCCCGCCTCCGTCGCCCCTGTGGGGGCCGCTTGCGGTGGCGGCCAAAGCGGTGGACGGAGTGGTCACGACCCCGCTCCCGCTGCTCGACGTGGTCATATTCGCCGCCAAGGGAGGCGGTCTGGCCGCCCGCACGGCGCACGACGGCAAGGAGAAGTGGCGGCTGCCCGACGTGTCGCCGAAGGCCGGCATCCTCGCCCTGCCGGACCAGGGGTTCGTGACCGCGGACGCCGAGGGTGCACTCCTCGGCTTCGAGGCCTCCACCAGCAGGCAGTCGTGGAAGGTGGCGGGCGCTGACACCGGCCGCGTCCTGGCCGCCGACGAGTCGGCCGTCTATCTGCTGACCCGCGATGGGCAACTGCGCGCTGTGGACACCCGCAGCCGCAAGGTCCGTTGGACGGTCCGGCTGACCCAGGCCGCCGTACAGGGCACCGGGCCGCTGGCCGCGGCCGGACCCGGACGGCTCGTCGTGTCCGGCGCAGACGGCGATGTCGTCGCCGTCGACACCTTGACGGGAGACCCGGTCTGGTGGGTCATCGGCCAGGCGAAGTCCGCCGTCGCACCCCTCGTCGACAAGGACACCGCCTACCTGGGCGGCCGGAACCTGACCGCCCGCAACCTCGCTGACGGAAAGGAAAAGTGGAAGGCGGAGGAGGCGGAGCGCGGCACACAGCCGGGTACCGCCGGCTGGGGCCCGGTGGTCCCGTACGGCGATTACGTGATCGGCGTGGACGGGGCGGCGCTGACCTGGGCCCGGACCGGCACCGGCCTGCCGGTGCCGAAAGCCCACGGCGCGAAGGGGGCGCTCCCGCACACCCTCCCCGTGGTGCAGGGCCGCACGGTCTGGGCGGTCGAGGCGGACGGGCACGGCGTGACGGCCTTCTCCGCCGAGCACGGCGCCATGTACTGGACCTGGGCGCCCGAGTCGCAGGGACCCTGGGCCGTGTCCGGCGCGGGGAACCGCGTCTTCCTCGTCAACGACGGGAAGCTCACGGCCATGCCCACCGTCGACTGATCCCCGACCGCCGGCTGATCCCCCCGCTGCCGCGGTTCCGCCCGCGGCAGCGCACCCGGTTCTCCCACGCCCCAGACCAGCGCTTAGGCTCGGTCCGGTCCGCCACTTCACCGACTCCGGGGACCGCGCATGGAACGCCTACGCCAGGACGACCCGCCGTACATCGGGCCGTACACGACCCTGGCCCGGCTCGATGCCGATTCCACCGAGCACACCGTTCCCGAACGCCGCTACCTCGCACGCTCCGCCGACGGCGAGCGCACCGTCCTCGTCTGCGTGCCCCGGGTCGGCGCCGATCCGTCCCGGTGGGCGATCGAGGCCGAGGGGGCCCGACGGCTGTCCGTGGCCCGGTTCCTCACCGTCGCCGAGGTGGGCGGGACGGCCGGATTCCCTTGGTACGCGGCTCCGTACACGCCCATGCTGCCGCTGTCGGCCGTGCTCGCCGCGTACGGCGGCCCGCTGCCCGAGAACCTCGTCCGCGGGCTCGGCGCCGCGCTCGCGGAAGGGCTGGCCGCCGCGCACGCCCAGGGCGTGACGCACGCGGGCCTGTCACCTGCCGCCGTACTGGTTACCCCGGGCGGGCCGCTGCTGACCTGCTTCGGTGCCGTACGGGCGGCCGCCCCCGACGGAATGCCGCGGTCGGGGCTTCCCGGGCTCGATCCGGGCTGTCTCGCCGCGGAACAGGCGTCGGGCGGCCGGCCCGGTCCGCTCGGGGACGTCTTCGCGCTCGGCGCCGTGCTGGCGTACGCCTCGACCGGCCACACCGTGCCCGAGCAGAGCGAACTGCCGCCGGGGCTGCGTCGCCTGGTGGCCGCATGCCTGTCGCGCGCCCCCGCGGACCGGCCGACGGCGCAGGAGCTGCTGCGCGAGCTCGCGGCGCCGGCCGCGGGTACCGGCCCCACGGAAGTCTCGCCGCTGCCGGACAGGACGGTTCTCGACCACACCGCTCCGCTGCCGCTGCCGGGCCGCGTAGTCGCCGCGCTGGCGGACCAGTCCGGACAGCTGCTCGGCATGGAACTGCCCGCCACACAGGAGCCGTTCACGCCGGCCCAGAAGGTGCACTGACGCCGATGTCCTCCGTAACGCCCCCGTACTCCCCGAACTCCTCGAACTTCCAGGAGCCCCCGAACTCCCCCCGTTTTCCGCTCGCGCCGCTCACCCACGAAGACCCGCAGCAGGTGGGCGGCTTCCGGCTGCTCGCCCGGCTGGGCAGCGGCGGCATGGGCACGGTCTACCTGGCCCGCTCTGCGGGCGGGCGCACGGTCGCGCTCAAGACCGTGCACGCCCGGATCACCGCCGACACCACCTTCCGCACCCGGTTCCGGCTGGAGGCGGACGCGGCCCGGATCATCGGCGACCGGTACGGCGCCCGCGTCTTCGCCTCCGACACCCTGGCCGCGACGCCCTGGCTGGCCGCCGAGTACCTGATCGGACCGCAGCTCGACGAGGCGGTTCGCACCGGCGGTCCGCTGCCCGAGCCGGGTGTCCGGTCCCTGGGCGCGGACCTGGCCCGGGCGATCGGCCTGCTGCACCGCTCGGACGTGGTGCACCGCGACCTCAAACCGTCCAACATCATGATCACGGCGGCCGGGCCCAAGGTCATCGACTTCGGTATCGCGCGCGCCCTCGGTGACGACCGGCTGACGAGCATCGGCGCGGTGGCGGGCACCCCCACGTACATGTCTCCCGAGCAGGCCGGAGGGCTAGAACACACCCCGGCGGGCGATGTGTTCGCGCTGGCAGGTGTCCTCGTCTTCGCGGCGAGCGGGCATGCCCCCTTCGGCGGCGGGCAGGCCGCCGACCTGCTCTACCGGGTGCGGTACGCGGAGCCCGACCTGAGCGGCGTCCCGGCGGGACTGGCGGAATTGCTGGCCCGCTGCCTGGACAAGGACCCGGCGCGCCGGCCCACGGCCGCCGAGCTGGCGGAGCTGCTCGCACCCGGCGACGGCCTCTTCGAGGACGGGCTGCCGCAGCCCGTCCTCGCGGACATCGCCCGGCGTAGCGCGCTGGTCTGGCAGGAACCCCCGCATCGGCTCCCGCCGCCTGCCGCGGAACCTGCCGCGGCAGGCGTCTCGCGGCGCAGACTGCTCACGCTGACCGGAGCCGCCGTCGGCGGCGCGGCCCTCGCCGGCGGCGGTCTGTGGGCCTGGCTGGCCAACCGGGCCCAGGACGATTCGCCGGGCGCCCAGCCCCCCCTGAAACCGGCCCCCACTCCACTGTGGACACGTGACATCGCGCACTCCGACGAGGGCGGCGAGCCGCTGCGGGTCGGCGGCCTGCTCGTCGCGGTCGCGGGGATCACGACCACCGGCATCGACCCGCAGACGGGCGCACTCCGGCAGGACTTCAGCATCAAGCGCACCTGGCGCCTCGTCACCGACGGCACGGCGCTGTACGCCCTCAGGGAGCCCGACGCCCCGGACCCGGCAGCACTCACGGTGCTGCTCCTCCCCCTGGAGTCCGGGAAGGAGAAGTCGCCCGTCGTAAAGCTGCCCGCATACGACGGCACCCACGTACTCAACCAGCTGCTGTGCGTGGACGGCGGCACGGCGTACCTCCTCGCCAAGTCCGCCGCGGGCAACGAGTGGTTCGTGGTCGCGGCGAGCCTGCAGTCCGGCCGCGAACTGTGGCGCCGACCCGCGCCGGCCCCCACCGAGTACTTCGTCACCCGGGAAATCCCCGTCGTGGTGCGCGGCAAGCCGGTGAAGGGCGGGCTGCTCCTGTGCCGCCGCGCGGACGCGGGCGACTCCCTGACCCTGACCCTGCACGACACCCTCAGCGGTGCGACGCGCTGGCAGAGGTCACTGTCCGCGCCTGGCGCGGTGCCCTACCGGCTGGCCGCGGACGATGACCACGTCTACGTGGGCGCTGAGACCCTCCAAGCGCTGCGGCTCTCCGACGGCGCGTCGGCCTGGTCCTTCGGCAAGGGCCGCGACCAGGGGAATCCCATGTACGGGCAACGCCGCTACGGCATCCCCACCGTCCGCGACGGGGTCGTCTACACCGTCGAGGGCACCCGCGGCATCGTCGCCGTGGACGCCCGCACCGGCACCGAACGCTGGTCGGAGGCCCCCGTGAAGGACGCCGTCCCCAACGGCAACATCGCCCCGGTCGCATCCGGCGGCCACGTCTACACCATGGACAGCATCGGCCTGCGCGCGGTCGACATCCACAGCCACCGCCCGGTCTGGCGACACGAAACCCGTGCGGACACCCTGGCCTCCGACCCGGGCGCCACCCAGCTCTACGCCCGCGACACCACCAGACTCCTGGCCTTCCGCATCGACTAGTAGGGCTTGGTCAGGTTGGGGCTGGTGAGGGTGTCCCGCGGTGGCAGGTGGGGCAGACGCCGGTCCATGTCGCGAGGAGGTCTGTAGCTCGCGGACGACTTGGTAGAGGCTCAGGCCGGCGCCGTGTCTTTGGGGCTCTGGCCAGTCGTTGCAGGGTGCAGAAGGCGTGGGCGAGGGAGACGAGGGTGACGTGGTGGTGCCGGCCGTTCCAGGTGCGGCCCTCGAAGTGGGCCAGGCCCAGGGCCTGTTTCATCTCGCGGTAGTCGTGCTCGATGCGCCAGCGGAGCTCGGCCAGGCCGACCAGGGTGGTCAGCGGGGTGTCTGCGGGCAGGTCGGACAGCCAGAACTGAACGGGTTCGGCCTGGTCGGCGGGCCACTCGGCCAGGAGCCAGCATTCGGGCAGCTCCGGGCCCTCGACCGCTTGGCGGACCTCGCGTCCGGCAGGCCGGATCCGCAAGGTCACGAACCGTGAGTACATCCGCTTGAAGCCACTGCGTCCCGTGCCGGGCCGGGAGCCCTCACGCCATTGCACCGGCTTTGCGGCCTTCCGGCCTGCCGCGATGACCAGCTGTTTCACCGACTGCGGCTTGTCTGGGTACTTCGCCACCGGCCGACGTCCGATCCCGCTGTAGGGCTCGGCGACCGGCAGCGCGTGGCAGGGCTGGGCCCAGAGGGTGGTGGAGATTCCCACGACGTAGTTGAGGCTGCGGGCCTGCAGGCCGCGCCGGAAGGCGGCCGCGTCGCCGTATCCGGCGTCCGCGACGGCCAGCGGCACCTCGATGCCCCACGAGCGGGTCTCGTCGAGCATGTCGAGTGCGAGCTGCCATTTCTCCACATGCCCGATGTTGTCGGGAACACCGCAGGCCGTGCGGCGGGTGACCTTGCCTGGATCCGCCTTCACGGACCCGGGCGCCCAGGTTTCGGGCAGGAACAGCCTCCAGTCCACCGCCGCCGAGGCAAGATCCGAGGCCAGGTGCAGCGAGACCCCCACCTGGCAGTTGGTGACCTTGCCCGCGGTGCCCGTGTACTGCCGGGACACGCATGCGGAGGCGTTGCCGTCCTTGAGGAACCCGGTGTCATCGAAGATCAGCGCACTCGGCCGGATCGCCGCTTCCATCTTCCAGGCCAGTCGGGCCCGCACATGCGCCGGATCCCACGGGCTGGTGGTGATGAAGTGGGCCAGCGCCTGCCTGTTCCCGTCCGCGCCAAGCCGGGCCGCCATCGTTTCGACCGACTTGCGCTGCCCGTCGGCCTGCAGGACCTGCAGGTAGACCCGCCCCCACCGACGCTGATCATTACGCGCGAATGGTTCGAAGGCCTCTGCCGCGAAGTCCTCCAACTTGCCACGCACAGCTGCAATTTCCTCCGGCGTCACGTCTTCAACGACACACCGAACCCACAGGACACGCACCACCAACACTGACCTGACCAAGCCCTACTAGGACCCGCGGACGAGCGGAGGATCGGTCGAATTGACAGGGGCGCAACCGGCCCACGGGCCTTACTCTGGGGCGATGAGTGCCCTTGAACCCCGTGCGTCACAGCGCAGTGCGCCGATCCCGCCCCAGCCGCAGGGCGGGATCCTCGGGTCCGCGTACCGGACGCTCAGTGTCGGGATGATCTCCGTCATCTTCCTCATCGCGTTCGAGGCGACCGCCGTCGCCACTGCGATGCCCGTCGCCGCCCGGGAGCTGGAAGGGATCGGGCTCTACGCCTTCGCCTTCTCCGCGTACTTCACGACCAGCCTCTTCGGTATGGTCCTGTCCGGGCAGTGGGCCGACCGGCAGGGGCCGCTGCGGCCGCTGACCGCCGGGATCGGGGCCTTCGCCGCCGGACTGGCGCTCGCCGGGACCGCCGCGGACATGTGGGTGTTCGTCCTCGGGCGGGCCGTGCAGGGGTTCGGCGGCGGGCTCGTCATCGTCGCCCTGTACGTCGTGGTGAGCCGCGCCTACGAGGAGCGGCTCCAGCCCGCGATCATGGCCGCCTTCGCCGCGAGCTGGGTGGTGCCGTCCATCGTCGGGCCGCTGGCCTCGGGGACCGTGACCGAGCACCTCGGCTGGCGCTGGGTGTTCCTCGGCATCCCCGTGCTGGTCGTCGTTCCGCTGGTGGTGGCCCTGCCGGCGATACGGCGGACCGCGTCCGGGCCCGTGGATCCGGACGCGCCGCCCGCCGCCCTCGACGGGCGGCGGATCCGGCTGGCGCTCGGGATCTCCGTCGGGGCGGGGCTGCTGCAGTACGCCGCCCAGGACCTGCGGTGGCTGTCGCTGCTGCCGGCCGCCGCGGGTGCGGCGCTGCTGGTGCCCGCCGTACGGGGGCTGCTGCCGCGCGGGACGTACCTGGCGCGGCGCGGGCTGCCCTCGGTGGTGCTGCTGCGCGGGGTGGCGGCGGGGTCGTTCATCGCGGCGGAGAGCTTCGTGCCGCTGATGCTCGTCACCCAGCGGGGGCTGAGCCCGACGCTGGCCGGGTTCTCGCTGGCGGCGGGCGGTGTGACCTGGGCGGGCGGCAGCTGGCTGCAGTCGAAGGGGCGGATGGCGCCCTACCGGGAGCGGCTGATGGTGCTGGGGATGGTGCTCGTCGCGGCGGCCATCGCGGCCGCGCCCGCGGTGCTGATCGCGTGGGTCCCGGTGTGGACGCTGGCGCTGGCCTGGGCGGTGGGGTGCCTGGGGATGGGGCTGGTGATCGGATCGACGAGCGTGCTGCTGCTGAAGCTGTCGGCGCCGGAGGAGGCGGGGGCCAACTCCGCCGCACTGCAGATCTCGGACGCGCTGGCCAATGTGGTGCTGCTGGCGGCGGGGGGCGCGGCGTTCGCCGCACTGGGCGGGGGAGCGCTGGGGGCCGCGCACGCGGTGGCCGGGGACACGGGTTCGGGGTCGGGTGCGCACCCGGGGGCGTTCCTGGTGGTGTTCCTGCCGATGGCCGCGGTGGCGCTGACCGGGGCATGGATCGCGACCCGCCTGCACGCCGACGGCACGAAGACGCCGCAGACGCAGACGCAGCCGGAGCCGGAGCCCGGCCCCGGTCTGGGGCCGGAACCCGAACCCGGGCCTGCGCAGGCCTAGCCAGGTTGCCTCGGCGTTCCGCGCCCGGCGGGCGGCTTGACGGGGTGGCCGGCGGCTCCGGAAAGGGGATGAGGAGCGGGGTCGGGGATGCGTAGCCTGCCTGGATGGAGGAGCTGATCATCCCACTCGACGACGCCGACCGGGCGGAGCTCGCCGATCTTGCCGATGCGAGCGGGCGCACCCCCGAGGAGACGGCGTTGGAGGCCGTACGCCAGTACCTGCGCCAGGAGCGGGCCCGGGCCGGGGGCGAGGCCGCGCGCCTGGCGCAGCGGCACGGGGTCCTGCTGAAGCGGCTCGGCCGATGACCGGAAACGGGACGGGCGTGCGGCACCTGACCGTTGCCGAGGTGCTCGATCTCGCCCGGCACGCCTGTCAGGCCAACGAGCAGAGCGTCGAGCTGCGCGCGCCCGGGCTGCTGGAGTCCGCCGTGCACCGGCCGCGGGCACTGGGGGCCCCTCCCGGCGGTAGCTGGGGGAGTTCGGCATGTCGGCCTACGAGGACCCGTACCAGCAGGCCGCAGCCCTGCTGCACGGGATCGCGATCAACCACCCCCTCGTCGACGGGAACAAGCGGACCGCGTGGCTCGCCGCCGCGACCTTCCTCGCCGTGAACGGAGTGGATCTCGGGGGCGTCGACCAGGACGCCGCGTACGGGCTGGTCATCGAGGTCGCATCCGGCGCCGAGGCCGATGTGCCGTGCATCGCCGAGCGGTTGCGCAGGATGTGACGCTCACCGCACCCGCCGAGGTCACGGGCCTGTCCCTCCACGAGGGGCCGGCCGGCCCCGGTAGGGTGGCCCGGTTGTCCTACGTACGACCGCCGCCGAGAGCCCGAACCGGAGACCGTGACTACTACCGCCTCCCACCACCTCTCACCCGCCTTTCCCGGCCGTGCCCCCTGGGGTACCGCCAGCAAGCTGCGCGCCTGGCAGCAGGGTGCGCTGGACCGGTACATCCAGACCCAGCCCCGCGACTTCCTCGCGGTCGCGACGCCCGGCGCAGGCAAGACGACCTTCGCGCTGACGCTCGCGTCCTGGCTGCTGCACCACCACGTCGTGCAGCAGGTGACCGTCGTCGCGCCGACCGAGCACCTGAAGAAGCAGTGGGCCGAGGCCGCCGCCCGGATAGGCATCCGGCTGGACCCGGAGTACTCCGCCGGGCCGCTGAGCAAGGACTACCACGGGGTCGCCGTCACGTACGCGGGCGTGGGCGTGCGGCCGATGCTGCACCGCAACCGCTGCGAGCAGCGCAAGACGCTGGTCATCCTCGACGAGATCCACCACGCCGGTGACTCGAAGTCGTGGGGCGAGGCCTGCCTCGAAGCGTTCGACCCGGCGACCCGGCGGCTCGCCCTCACCGGCACGCCCTTCCGGTCGGACACCAACCCCATCCCCTTCGTCACGTACGAGGAGGGGAACGACGGGATCCGGCGGTCCTCCGCCGACTACACCTACGGCTACGGGAACGCGCTCGGCGACGGCGTCGTCCGGCCCGTGATCTTCCTGTCCTACAGCGGCAACATGCGCTGGCGCACCAAAGCCGGCGACGAGATCGCCGCCCGGCTCGGCGAGCCGATGACCAAGGACGCCATCTCGCAGGCCTGGCGCACGGCGCTGGACCCGCGTGGCGACTGGATGCCGAACGTGCTGCGCGCCGCCGACCAGCGGCTGACGGAGGTCCGCAAGGGCATCCCGGACGCGGGCGGGCTCGTCATCGCCTCCGACCAGGACTCGGCGCGCGCGTACGCCAAGCTGATCCGCGAGATCACCGGGACGAAGGCCACCCTGGTGCTCTCCGACGACACCGGTGCCTCGAAGAACATCGACACCTTCAGCGGGAACGACGACCGCTGGATGGTCGCCGTCCGTATGGTGTCCGAGGGCGTCGACGTACCGCGCCTCGCGGTCGGGGTGTACGCCACGACCATTTCGACGCCGCTGTTCTTCGCGCAGGCCGTCGGGCGTTTCGTACGGTCGCGCAGGCGCGGCGAGACGGCGTCCGTGTTCCTTCCGACGATCCCCTACCTGCTCGGCTTCGCCAACGAGATGGAGGTCGAACGCGACCACGTCCTCGACAAGCCGAAGAAGCAGGGCGAGGAGGACCCGTACGCCGAGTCCGAGAAGGAGATGGACGAGGCGAACCGGCAGGAGGACGAGGACACCGGCGAGGACGAGCAGATGTCCTTCGAGGCGCTGGAGTCCGACGCCGTCTTCGACCGGGTGCTGTACGACGGCGCCGAGTTCGGCATGCAGGCGCACCCGGGCAGCGAGGAGGAGCAGGACTACCTCGGCATCCCGGGGCTGCTGGAGCCGGACCAGGTGCAGATGCTGCTCCAGAAGCGGCAGTCGCGGCAGATCGCGCACAGCCGCCGCAAGCCGGACGCCCAGGCGGACCTGCTGGAGCTGCCGGCCGACCGGCGGCCGGTGGTCTCGCACAAGGAGTTGCTGGAGCTGCGGAAGTCGCTGAACACGATGGTGGGGGCGTACGTCCACCAGAGCGGCAAGCCGCACGGCGTGATCCACACCGAGCTGCGGCGCGTGTGCGGCGGGCCGCCGAGCGCGGAGGCGACGGCGGGTCAGCTGCGGGAGCGGATCAAGAAGGTGCAGGAGTGGGCCACGCGGATGCGGTGAGCCCCGTCCGCCGTTCACCCCGCCCACCGTTCACCCCGTCCTCCTCTCCTCCGTTTCCACGGAATGCGGACCGGGGTCCGTGCGGAGCTTCGCACGGACCCCGGTCACGTTCCGTGTCCGTCCCCGGGGCCGCGGCCGGAGCCGCCGCGGTCCCGGAACCGTGACCCGGCGTCGGCGGATCGCACAGGCCCTCCGGTCCGGCCGGGAGGCGAATTGTCTCCGCGGGCGATCCTGAACCGGCATAAAGGGGTAGTTGGCGCCCGGATTCTGGACGAGGCCTTCCGCTGAGCGGACCCGCTCGCTAATGTCCCCGCATCGAACGCCCCGTGGCAGCGCCGCCGCGGGAGCGCAGCCGGTGCCATGGCCGCTACCGGCGGCCTCTCCGTGCGTCGCCGTGGGACCGGCGTCGTTCCATCCCGAGAGTCACCGCCGCTCACCGAGAGAGGGAGAGGCGTCGTGACCGCGGAAACCTCCCAGACTCTGGACCGAGGGCTCAGGGTCCTCAAACTGCTCGCCGACACCGACCACGGTCTGACCGTCACCGAGCTCTCCAACCGCCTCGGTGTGAACCGCACCGTGGTCTACCGCCTGCTGGCCACGCTCGAACAGCACGCCTTGGTCCGCCGCGACCTCGGCGGCCGGGCCCGCGTCGGGCTCGGGGTGCTGCGGCTCGGCCGGCAGGTGCACCCGCTCGTGCGCGAGGCGGCCCTGCCCGCGCTGCGGTCCCTCGCCGAGGACATAGGCGCCACCGCGCACCTGACCCTCGTCGACGGCTCCGAGGCACTCGCCGTGGCCGTCGTCGAGCCGACCTGGACCGACTACCACGTGGCCTACCGGGCCGGCTTCCGGCACCCGCTGGACCGGGGGGCCGCCGGGCGGGCCATTCTGGCCGCCCGTCAGGGCACGCTCACCGACCCCGGCTACACGCTGACCCACGGCGAGCTCGAAGCGGGCGCCAGCGGCGCCGCGGCACCCCTCGTGGGCATCACGGGGCTGGAGGGCAGCGTGGGGGTCGTGATGCTGGCCGACGCCGTGCCCGAGCGGGTCGGCCCGCGCGTCGTGGACGCGGCCCGCGAGGTCGCCGACGCCCTGCGCTGAAGCCGCGGACGCCCTGCGCTGAAGCCGCCGACGGCTCCCGCGCCGAGGCGCGCCCAGGGCCTCCGGGCGCACACCTGCCGTGCCCCGCACCGAGACGCGTCGACGCCGTACGAGAGCCTGCCGCGCCGCGTCCCGACCGCCGGGGCGCGGCGCCGCCGGGCGCGCCCGATAGATTGGCCGGGTGCTCTCTCGCCTCACACGTCTGCCGCGTCCCGCCGCCCTGGCCGTCTGCGCCGTGCCCGTGCTCGGCCTGTTCGCCGCCGCGGCCTTCGCGCCGCTGCCCTTCGTGATCGCCCAGCCGGGGCTCACGGCCGACGTGCTCGGCGCCCGCGACGGCAAGCCGGTCATCTCCGTGACGGGCGCCCCGACCCGGCAGACGACGGGCCAGCTCCGGATGACCACCATCCAGGCCACCGGCCCCTCCACCACCGTGACCCTGCCCGAGCTCGTCGACGACTGGTTCGACAGCACCCGGGCGGTCATGCCCAAGGAGGCGGTCTACCCCACGGGCGGAAGCGACAAGGAGATCGAGGCGCACAACCTGGAGGAAATGGCCACATCGCAGTCGACGGCCACCCGGGCCGCCCTCGGCTACCTCCACAAGGACCCGAAGGACGTGAAGGTCGGCCTCAACCTCGCCGATGTGGGCGGCCCGAGCGCCGGCCTGCTCTTCTCCCTCGGCATCGTCGACAAGCTCGACGGCGACGGCAGCGGCGGCGATCTCACCGGCGGCCACACCATTGCCGGTACGGGCACCATCAGGGCGGACGGCAAGGTCGGCGCGGTCGGCGGCGTGGCCCTGAAGACCCAGGCCGCGCGGCGCGACGGGGCGAGCGTGTTCCTCGTACCCAAGGCGGAGTGCGCCGACGCGCGGTCCGAACTCCCCGAGGGGCTCCGGCTGGTCCCCGTCAGTTCGCTGACGGACGCGGTGCAGGCGCTGCGTGCGCTGAACCGGGGGGAGCCGGTTCCGTCCTGCTGACGTCGGCAGGGACGCCGGGGGAGCCGGCCGGCTCCGGGGTGCGCTCCATCGTGCGCCAGGCCGGGAGGACCAGCGGCGCGAGCGTGGTCAGCAGGTACACGCCGCCGAACAGCAGCAGCGCCCGCGTCGCCCCGAAACCGTCGACCAGCAGTCCCGCGGCGAGCCCGCCCAGCGGCATGGTCAGCTCGCAGCCCGCCGTGGTCACGCCCGAGACGCGGCTGCGGAGCTCGTCCGGGACCCTCTCGTAGATCACGGTGGTCAGGATCGGGTTGAGCATGCCCGCGCCGAGCCCGGACAGCGCCATCGTCAGCGCGAGCGGCAGCGGCGTGCCGGTGAAGGCGGCCACCGCGTAACGGGGGGCACCGCACAGCAGGAAGGCCGTCGTGTACACCGCCCGGCGGGAGAACCGCTCGCCCCACATCCCGTAGAGCAGGGCGCCCAGCAGCGCGAAGCCGCCGAAGACGGAGACGAGCAGGCCGAGCGCGGTGGTGCCGCCGAGGTCCTCGCGGCCGTGCACGGGCAGCAGGACCGCGGACCAGCCCTGGTCCAGTCCGTTGGTCATCATCACCATCACGGTGATGCCGGTCAGCAGCCGGGAGCGGGTGAGGAAGGTCCAGCCCTCGGCCAGTTCGGCCCGGTAGCCGGCGAAGGAGATCTTCCCTGCGGTCCGTTGCGGCTCGGCGGCCGGGACGCCGCGCAGGAAGACGGTGACCAGCAGCGCCGAGACCGCGAAGGTGGCCGAGTCCAGCATCAGGGCGGGCTCGGCCCCGGAGGCCGCGATGAGTACGCCGGCCAGCGCGGCCCCGATCATCCGGGCGCCGCGGGAGACCGCGTCGTAGAGGCTCGCCGCGCGGGTCACGGTGGTGCCGGCGTGCTCGGCGAGGTCCGGCAGCAGGACGCCGCGGGCGGTCAGGCCGGGCGTGTGGACGAGGCCCCCGACGGCCATCAGCGCGCACAGCATCCAGAACTCCAGCACGCCCGCGTAGTGCAGCAGCGGGATCGCGCCGACCGACAGGGCGCAGATGACGTCGGAGGCCGCCGAGACCCGGCGGCGGCCGATCCGGTCGATGACGGGGCCGCCGACGAGGGCGGCCACGATGACGGGCAGGGTGGCGCAGAAGGCGACGAACCCGGCCCGGCCGGCGCTGCCCGTGGTCTGGAGCACGAACCACGGGACGCCGATCAGGGTGAGTGAACTCCCGGCTATGGAGACGGTGTTGGCGGCCAGGACGGCCGCGAAGGGCCGCCGGCTCATGCGGAGTGCGGGGTTTGTGCGATCCGGGCGTGGACATGGGCGGGCTGCATCAGCCGGATCCCGGCGCTGATCAGGGCTTCGCCGAGCCGGTCCCGCAGGTCGGGGGCGGCCGGGGCGGTTGCGTGGGCGAGGTGCCAGGCGGCGGCCTCGGCGGCGAGTTCGGTGGTACGGGCGGCGTGCGTCGCGGTGTGGATCTCGGCCGGAGTAGATGTGTGCATGACAAGACTCCTTCTGCGGAGGTGTAAGCGAAGCGGGTGGGGCGAAGGCCGCGGGCTGCCGGGCGTACTACTCGGCGCGGCGCGGGAAGGCGTGCGTGTGGAAACGGACCGTCTCCGTGCCTTCGGAGGGCGGGAGGTCGCGGTAGCTGTTGACCAGGTCGTGCATTTTGCGGACCAGTTCGAGGCTCTGCTCGGCGGTCAGCTGCAGGGTGAAGTCGCTGAGGTCCGAACCCTGCCGCCACGCCGGCGACCAGTTGTGGGCGGTGCCCAGCCAGGTGGTCAGCTCCTGCGCGTGCATCCTCGTGACCTCGGTCAGGAAGACGTCCGCGGCGCCGCGCGTGACGGGGTCGTCGTCGGTTATCAGCGACTCGTCGAACCCGGTGACGTCATGGGCGGCCCGCCACCAGCGCTCGCGGCCCTTGCCGCGCTCGGGCGCGTCCTCGACGAACCCGTACGCGGCGAGCTGGCGCAGGTGGTAGCTGGTGGCTCCGCTGGACTCCCCGAGCTTCTCGGCCAGCTGTGAGGCGGTGGCCGGCCCGCTCATCCGCAGGGCGGCCAGCAGGCGCATGCGCAGCGGGTGGGCCAGGCCGCGCAGCGACTGGGCGTCGAGGACGCGGGCCTGGGGTTCCGTGCCTGCTGGGGTTTCCGGGACTTCCGGCTCTTCGGGCATGGCTCAACAGTAGAGTTGCAAAGACTTCTATGCAAGGGTTTCTTTGCAACGCTTTCTTTGGAACCGTCCGGCGGCTCAGCCCTCGTGTGCCGCCTGCTCCACCAGAGGGATGACCCGCAGCGGCTCCGGGTTCTCCATGACGATCGCCGTCGAGGCGCGCACGATCCCCTCGAACCCGACGACCCGGTCGATCACCCGCTGCAGATCGGCGTTGGACCGGGCGACGAGCCGGCACAGCATGTCCCCGTGCCCGGTGGTGGTGTGCAGCTCCAGCACCTCCGGCACGCCGTTCAAGTGCGCCCGCACGTCGGCCCCTTGGCCCTGTTTGATCTCCAGTGTCGCGAAGGCGGTCACCGGGTACCCGAGGGCCGCCGGGTCCACCTGCGGGCCGAAGCCGCGGATGACCCCGTTCGACTGGAGCCGGTCGAGCCGGGCCTGCACGGTGCCGCGGGCCACGCCGAGCCGGCGCGAGGCCTCCAGGACCCCGATGCGCGGTTCGCGGGCCAGCAGGACGATGAGCCGGCCGTCGAGTTCGTCGATTCCCATGGCTGCCTCCGGGCCGCTCCGCGGGTGGTCATACTGCACAGATCTCTCAGCCATAGTCCGCTGAGGCTGGTCATTCTGTACAGCCAAACAGGAAACTATTGCGCAGCTTGTGGATCGGCGGGACTCTGCGCTCATGACTGAGACCATCGAAACCACCCCCCACACCGCGCGTGAGGCAGACCCCTTCCCGGTGAAGGGCATGGACGCGGTCGTCTTCGCCGTGGGCAACGCCAAGCAGGCCGCGCACTACTACTCCACCGCGTTCGGCATGAAGCTCGTCGCCTACTCCGGACCGGAGAACGGTGTCCGCGAGACGGCCAGCTACGTCCTCACCAACGGCGCCGCCCGCTTCGTCCTGACCTCTGTCATCAAGGCGTCGACGGACCACGGCCGCTTCCTCGCCGAGCACGTCGCCGACCACGGCGACGGCGTGGTCGACCTCGCGATCGAGGTCCCGGACGCGCGGGCCGCGTACGCGTTCGCCGTCGAGCACGGCGCGCGCGGACTGGACGAGCCGTACGAGGTCAAGGACGAGCACGGCACCGTGGTGCTCGCCGCGATCGCCACCTACGGCCAGACCCGCCACACGCTCGTCGAGCGCAAGGACTACACCGGCCCGTACCTGCCCGGCTTCGTCGCCGTCGACCCGATGGTCGAGCCGCCGGCCAAGCGCACCTTCCAGGCCATCGACCACTGCGTGGGCAACGTCGAGCTCGGCCGGATGAACGAGTGGGTCGCGTTCTACAACAAGGTCATGGGCTTCACGAACATGAAGGAGTTCGTGGGCGACGACATCGCGACCGAGTACTCGGCGCTGATGTCCAAGGTGGTCGCGGACGGCACCCTGAAGGTGAAGTTCCCGATCAACGAGCCGGCGATCGCGAAGAAGAAGTCGCAGATCGACGAGTACCTGGAGTTCTACGGCGGCGCGGGCGTCCAGCACATCGCGCTCGCCTCGAACGACATCGTGGCGACCGTCCGGTCGATGCGGGCGGCGGGCGTCACCTTCCTGGACACCCCGGACTCGTACTACGACACCCTGGGCGAGTGGGCCGGCGAGACCCGCGTGCCCGTGGAGACCCTGCGCGAGCTGAAGATCCTCGTCGACCGCGACGAGGACGGCTACCTGCTGCAGATCTTCACCAAGCCGGTGCAGGACCGCCCGACGGTGTTCTTCGAGATCATCGAGCGGCACGGGTCCATGGGCTTCGGCAAGGGCAACTTCAAGGCCCTGTTCGAGGCGATCGAGCGCGAGCAGGCCAAGCGCGGCAACCTCTAGGTTGCACAGGCCGTACGGGCCGGGCCCCCGACGCCGCCGGCGCCGGGGGCCCGGCCCGTACGGGCGGCGCCGCGATCACCGACGGGCCCGGGCCGCCTCACTCGGCGGCAGGGCCCGGCCTGACCGACGGGGCCGGCTTCGGCCCGGGCTTCGGTCCCGGCTTCGGTTCGGCCTTCGGCTTCGGCTTCGGCTTCGGCTCTGGCTTCGGCTCGGGCTTCGGCTCGGGCTTCGGCTTCGGTTCGGCCTTCGGCTTCTCCGCCGAGGGCTTCGGCTTGGCCGCCTTCGGAAGCTCCGGGGCCACCCACGGCGTTTGCGGCTGCATGTTCTCCGGGCCGCCCGTCGGCGGCCGGCCGATCGAGGCGAGCGCCTCCTTCGCCTGCGGCACCCGCACCGGGGAGAAGCGCGGGTTCGTCCGCAGCGCCTCCTCCAAGTGGCGGCGGGCCGCGGCGTCGTCGCCCAGACTCCGCTCGATCATCGCCCGGTGGTACGCGAAGTCCGCGCTCCGCACCCCCCGGTCCGTCGACTTCTTCGCGTACTCCAGCGCCGCCGTGTCGTCGCCCACCTTGTGCAGCGCCCACGCCAGCGCATCCGCCACCTGCATGTTCTTGTGCCGCGACCACTCCTGGTTCAGCCGCCGCACCGCCACCGCCGGATCGCCGTGGTCCGCCTCGAACAGGCCGAGGACCACCTCCTCGTTCACCTCCGCCGTACCCTGCGCAGCCGCCTTGCGCAGCACGTCGTACGGCGCCCGCGCCTCGTCGCCCCGCCCCAGCGCATCCAGCAGCTCGCCCAGCTCCAGCGCGAGCCGCGGCACCTGCGCCCGGCCCAGCGCCAGCCGGTAGTCCCGGACCGCCTCCCCGCCCCGGCCCAGCCCGGCCAGCGCCCTGGCCCGGCCGCCCAGCGCCTCCGCCTGCGCCGGATCCGCCCGCAGCGCACCCTCGTACTGGCGCAGCGCCGCCGCCGCCTCGCCCCGCTCCCAGGACAGCTCCCCGAGCCGGAACAGCACGTACGCCTTCTCCGCCGGCGACTTCGCCGAGCCCCCCGCGTGCTCCATCGCCATCGTCGCGTCCTCGCGCCAGCCGCGGTCCCGGTAGACCTGCGAGGCACGGATGAACGCCGCCAGCCCCGGCCGCAGGTCCACCAGAAGCTCCATCGACCGCTCGGCGGCCTTGTAGTCCCCCAGGCCCGTGAACGCGTCCACCAGCACCGGGTACGCCGTCCACTGCTTCGGCGCCTGCGCCCGTACGAGCTCGCCCCACTTCCTCCCGGTCCCGAAATCGCCCCGGGCATTGGCCAGCGTGCCCATGCCCGCCATGGCGTCGAGGTTGCCCTTCTCGGCCGGGCGGATCGCCAGCGACCGCTTCAGCGCGTTCTCCGCTTTCGGGTACCAGGCGGGCTCTGCCGTCCGGCGCGCCTGCTCCAGGTACGCCGCCCCGAGCACCGCCCAGGACGCGTCGTCCTGTGCATGCCCCGCGACCCACTTCTCCCGGTCCGCGACCAGCGCCGTCAGGTCCATCGCCGCCGTCGGCGCACCCATGCCGACCGCCGAGGCGGCCCGCTCGGTCGGCCCCGGCGGGCGGGCGTCGTCGGCCTGGCGGGCCGGCCGGATCAGCAGGGCCCCGGCGATCAGGACCACCAGGGCCGTGGCCGCCACGAGCGTCTTGCGGCCGGTGAAGGTCACGGGTGGCGCGGGCTGCTGTGCTTCCTCGTCGATACGGTCCATGGGGTTACTGTGCGTCAATATGAAGAGTTCGCCGAGGTGTCCGAAGCCGGTCGCGGCCGTGTTCACACCGATGGCCCCTGGTGCCACGCTGGGCTCATGGATGTCATGGACGACGATCTCTCCGTACGTCTGCGCGCGAGCCTCCTTCAGGGGCTCCCCGCCGAGGCCCTCCTCACCGACCCCGAGGTGACCGCCTCCTACGCCACCGACATGGCAGGGTTCTGCACCGCCGGCACCCCGGCGGCCCTGGTCCTGCCCCGCACCGTCGAACAGGTGCAGCACGTCCTGCGCACCGCCACCGCCCTGCGGGTACCCGTCGTCCCACAGGGTGCCCGAACGGGCCTGTCGGGCGCCGCAAACGCCTCCGACGGCTGCATCCTGCTGTCACTCGTCAAGATGGACCGGATCCTGGAGATCAACACCGTCGACCGCCTCGCCGTCGTCGAACCCGGCGTCGTGAACGCGGTGCTCTCGCGGGCCGTCGCCGCACAGGGCCTCTACTACCCGCCCGACCCCTCCAGCTGGGAACAGTGCACGATCGGCGGCAACATCGGCACCGCGTCCGGCGGCCTGTGCTGCGTCAAGTACGGGGTCACCGCCGAGTACGTGCTCGGCCTCGACGTGGTCCTCGCCGACGGGCGGCTGCTGCGCACCGGCCGGCGCACCGCCAAGGGCGTCGCCGGGTACGACCTCACCCGGCTCTTCGTCGGTTCCGAGGGCAGCCTCGGCGTCGTCGTCCAGGCCGTCCTCGCACTGCGTCCCGCGCCGCCCCGGCAGCTCGCGCTGGCCGCCGAGTTCCCTTCGGCCGCCGCCGCGTGCGCGGCCGTCTGTGCCGTCATGGAGGCCGGACTCACGCCCTCGCTGCTGGAACTGATGGACCGTACGACCGTGCGCGCCGTCAACGCGCTCGGCAAGATGGGCCTCCCCGACACCACCGAGGCCCTGCTCCTCGCCGCCTTCGACACCCCGCACGCGCCCGACGACCTCGCCGCCGTGGGAGACCTGTGCACGGCCGCGGGAGCCACCGCCGTCGTGCCCGCCGAGGACGAGGCGGAGTCCGAACTGCTGCTCCAGGCCCGCCGGATGTCGCTGACCGCCCTGGACGCCCTGCGCCCGGCGACGATGATCGACGACGTCTGCGTACCCCGCTCGCGGCTCGCCGAGATGCTGGACGGGACGGCCGCCATCGCCCGCGCGTACGACCTGCTCATCGGGGTCTGCGCGCACGCCGGCGACGGCAACACCCACCCGGTGGTCTGCTTCGACCCGGCCGACGAGGACGAGACGCGCCGGGCCCGCGAGTCCTTCGACGAGATCATGGCGCTGGGGCTGGCCCTCGGCGGGACCATCACCGGGGAGCACGGGGTCGGGGTCCTGAAGAAGGAGTGGCTCGCGCGGGAACTGGGGCCGGTGGGGCTGGAGATGCAGCGCGCGGTCAAGCAGGCCTTCGACCCGCTCGGCCTGCTCAACCCCGGCAAGCTCTTCTGACCGTACGCCGGGTACGCCGGGTATGGCGCATACGGGGTGCACGAGGCGGAGGCGGCCCCGCATCACAGGTCACCGTCCGCCGACTCGTCCGACGGCCACGGATCCCGCATCCACAGGTCGTCGGCCGGGGTCGGCGCGAGCAGCTCCGCCAGCGCGTCGTCCAGGCCCAGCCGCTCGGCTTCGGTGCCGGGCGGGACCACGCGCAGCGTGCGCTCCAGCCATGCCGACACCGAGCCGGCCGGGGCCTCCAGCAGGGCGTCGCCGTCGGGGGACGTCAGCGCCATGCAGAGGACGGCCTTGTTGTCGACCTTCGTGGGCCAGATCCGGACGTCTCCGTGACCGCACGGGCGGAACACCCCCTCGACCAGCAGCTCGCGGGCGAACGTCCAGTTGACCGGGGTGCTGGAGCCGGCGTGGAAGGTGATGTGCACGGCGTACGGGTCTTCCGTCAGGTAGACCAGCCGGGCGGGGACGGCGATGCTGCGCTCGGGGGACAGGACCAGCTTGAGTTCCAGCTCGCGTTCGACGACGGGGTGGTGCATGGCGGCCTCACTTCGGTTTTCCGGATCGCGATGCGGGGCCGGGTTCGCGCCCCACATCCGGAGAGAGCGCCGATGTGCCGGGGTATGACGCGACTTCGCGCACCGCATCGCGGATTGGCCTGATCCTGTCGGCTGACCGAAAACAGCCGCATGGTGCGGAGTTCGCTCAAAGGCTTGGATTCTCCCGTTACCGGACCTGTCGGGGCACGGTTCTTGGCTATGGTCCTCCCCTGCACAAGCCTCAAGCCACGATCGGAGTTGGGGACATTGACGGCCTCCCCTGGTGACGGCGAGCACGCGGCCCGCGAGGGCTACTACCCGGATCCGTCCATCCCCGGGTTCATCCGGTACTGGAACGGCCTCAACTGGGTTCCGGGTACAAGCCGCCCTGCCACCCGGCCCGACGAGACCGGCCCGGTGTTCCTGGACGAGACCGGCGTGACCGAGGTGCTGCCCGAACCCGAACCCGAACCCGTGGCTCCCTCACGACCGCAACCCGAGCGCGAGCCCGAGCCCGAGCCGGAACGCGCCGCCGGGCCCGAGGCACCCGCGGCCGCCTGGCAGGCCGACCCGCTGCACCAGTCCGGCTTCGGCGGGCCCCGAGACCACCGGGTCTCCTGGGGCAGCCCCGCGCAGCCGGAGCCCGATGCGGGGCACGTGCCCGCCCGCGGGCCGCGCCCGGAGCCGCTCGACGTGGCCGAACGGCCGGAGCGCGGGCCGGGGGTGTCCTTCGCCCGGACGCCGGCCGCGGCGGCCTCGACCGCGGAGCGGCTGCCCGCGCAGGCCGAGGCGGTGCGGAGCTCCGCCGAGGGCGTGGGGATCCTGTCGGCGCGCTCCGGCGCCGCCCCGGCACCGGCCGCTCCCGCCCCGGCTCCGGCTCCGGCCCCCGCGCCCGCCCCGGCCGAGTGGCCCGCCGTGCCTGGGGGTGGCACCGGGACCGGGCTCACCTCCTCGTGGCCCGAGGCCTCGGTCCGGCCCGAGCCCGCGGCCCGGGCGGCCGGCCGGCCGGCGCCGGCCGTGTCCGCTCCGACCGCCCCCGCCCCGGCGGATCACGACCTCGAAGCCCAGGCCCGGGCCGAGGCCGAGGCGGCCCGGTGCGTCCCGGCGTCCGAAGCCGCGGTGGCTGCCCCGGCCCCGGCGGCCCGCCGCCCCGCCCCGGCGGATCACGACCTCGAAGCCCAGGCCCGGGCCGAGGCCGAGGCGGCCCGGTGCGTCCCGGCGTCCGAGGCCGCGGTGGCTGCCCCGGCCCCGGCGGCCCGCCGCCCCGCACCCGGCCCGGCCCACCAGGCCCCGGCCCCGCAGCCGGCCCCCGGCCAGGCGGCCGCGGCGTCCCCGGCGCCCACCCCCTCCGCCGCCCGGCCCACCGGGCGGGCCGTGTTCGAGCGGATGGCGGAGCGGGCCGTCCGACCCGCCGGGCTCGTCCGCCGGGCCGTGGCCCGCGCGCTGGACACCCTCGTACTCGCCGCGGTCGCGGCGGTGGCCGCCCGGCCCCTCCTCCCCGCTGCCAGCGCCCACCTCGAAGCCAAGGTCGACGCCGCCAAGGCCGGCGGCCGGACCACCACCGTGTGGCTGTTCGACACCACCATCGCCGGATACCTGGGCATCGTCCTGGGCGCCGTACTGCTCTTCGGCGTGTTCTACGAGGCGCTGCCCACCGCCCGCTGGGGCCGCACCCCGGGCAAGAAGCTCCTCGGGGTCCGGGTGCTGTGCGCCGCCACGCTCCGCCCGCCCGCGTTCGGCGCCGCCCTGCGCCGCTGGCTGGTGTACGCGCTCCTCGGGATCCCCGGCAGCCTCTGGTGCCTCGGGGACCACCCCCGCCGCCGGGGCTGGCACGACCGGGCGGCCGGGACGTACGTGGCCCGCTGAGGCCCGGCCGGGGGCCGCCTCGGCGTCCCTCCCCCGAACGGACGCCGTCCGCTGGCGGGGTGCGCGGAGCCGGGTTCGACTCGGGCCATGAGTACCGACCAGCCGCCGCCGGGCCCGCCGCCCGAGGACGACCCGTTCCTCAAGAAGCCCCAGGAGCCGACGCCTCCGTCGGGCGGTTCGCCGTACGGCCCGCCCCCCGGCGGCCCGACGCCGCCCCCGGGCGGCCCCCCGCCCCCGCCGCCGGGCGGCCCGTACGGCGGCGGGGCGGGCGGCGGATACCCGCCTCCGCCGCCTCCGTACGGGGGCGGCGGTGACCCGTACGGCGGCGGGGGCGGCCACGGCATGCCCGACCCGCTCGCGGGGATGCCCCCGCTGGCCGACTTCGGCAAGCGGCTGGCCGCGCGGATCATCGACGTGATCATCGTGGCCGTACCGCTGTTCCTCATCCAGCTGGCGTTCGGCACGAACCGGTACATGGTCGAGACGGACAAGGGGGAGGACGTCAGCGAGGTCTTCACCAAGTCGTACAGCGGCACCGGCCTGGTCATGACCCTGATCTCGATCGTCGCGTACGTGGGCTACGACTGGTGGTTCACCAAGAAGGACGGCATGACGGTGGGCAAGAAGGCGCTGCGCCTGCGGGTCGCGATGCTCAACGACGGCAGCGTGCCGCAGTCCGGCCCCGCACTGTCCCGGGCCGCGGTGCTCTGGCTGCCGACGCTGATCTGCTGCTTCTGCCTGTGGCCGCTCGCGCTGATCGTGTCGATGCTCGTGGACAAGCCGTACAAGCAGGGACTCCACGACAAGGTGGGCAAGACCGTGGTGGTGAGCGCGGCGTAGCGGAGCGGACCGCGCGGGGGCGTGCGGCCGGCCGGCGTACGGCTCAGTGGTGAACCGGCTGTTCGGCGGCGGCCGTCCGGGGCTCAGGCACCCGGGCGGCCGCCGCCGTGTCCGCGGGGACCTGAACGGGCGTGATTTCGGCAACACCGGGGGAAACAGCGGGGGTACGGGCGGCGGCGCCGGCGGGGGCCGCGTGCCGGCCGCGGCGGCGGGGGTTCGCCGCGGTGAGCGCGACGAGCAGTCCGAGGGCCAGAGCGGCGGTTGCTATGACGGCGATCCCGCGCCCCGTACTCGTCTGCGAGAGCAGCAGCATGGCGATCGTCGACACGACGACGGTGGCGGACCCGTAGAAAAGCTGGGCGGCAGTGGGACGCGGCATGGCGATATCCGTCCTCAAGGCGGGGAGGGGGAGTCTGCTCAACTGGGTCGCACGTCAGGCGACTCTACGTCGGGGGATTCCCGAGCGGAACCGCCAGTAAGCGTGACCTAACCCACGGTGCCCGGAGCACGGGGGGCGCACGGGTTCATCGCCCGTCCCCACGGGGAGGCCGGGACGCGGCCTTCGTCCTATATGGCAGAGGAACGTCCGGATAGCGGAACTCCCTGACCGCATAGTGCAGTTGTAAGGAAGAAGTCAAGGTCTGTCTTTTCTTTAGACTCTCCGGTCAAATGTCGTCACTTGAGACGCGCGCCGCGCGGAACCCCCCGCTCCTATGGAGACGTTCCGACCTGTGTCGCGGCCGCGGGAGGGGAACGACATCAAGTGACCAGCATTTCCAGTCGTCGACGAGCGCTGCGTGCCGCAGCCGTCGGTGTGACCCTGGCCGCGACCGCGGCTTCCGGCGCCTTCCTCGTCACTGCCCAGGCCTCCGAGACGCCGTCGACCGCGGCCGCCGTGGAGCGCCAGGACCCGACCGCCCCCGCCAAGGAGCAGGTCCAGCACAACCTGAAGGGCCCGTTCAGCGACCAGCAGGCCCAGGCCCGTGAAGCAGCCATCGACCAGGTGCTGACGGGCAAGAAGGCCGTCGAGCAGCGCGGCGCCTCCAAGGTCGTCAAGCTCGACGACAAGAAGTACGTCGAGCTCGGCCGTGAGAAGACCGACAAGATCTTCACGATCCTCGTCGAGTTCGGCGACCAGGTCGACAACACGACCATGTTCGACCCGGACGGTCCGGACGGCCCGAAGCCGGCCGTCCCGAAGTACGGCGGCACCCCCGGTCCGCTGCACAACACCATCGCGCAGCCCGACCGTGCGACCAACAACAGCACGGCCTGGCGCAAGGACTTCAGCCGCGACTACTTCCAGGACCTGTACTTCGGTACCGGCCAGGGCAAGGACTCGCTGAAGACCTACTACGAGAAGACCTCCTCGGGCCGCTACTCCGTCGACGGCCAGGTCGCCGACTGGGTCAAGATCCCGAACAACGAGGCCCGCTACGGCTCGAACTACTGCGGCCAGACCAACTGCGCCAACGTCTGGGACACCGTCCGCGACGGCGTCAACGCGTGGGTCGACGCCCAGAAGAAGGCCGGCAAGACCGACGCCGAGATCAAGGCGACGCTGGCGCAGTACGACCAGTGGGACCGCAACGACTACGACGGCGACGGCAACTTCAACGAGCCCGACGGCTACATCGACCACTTCCAGATCGTCCACGCGGGCGAGGACGAGTCGGCCGGCGGCGGTGTCCAGGGCCACGACGCGCTGTGGGCGCACCGCTGGTACGCGTACGGCACCGACAACGGCAAGACCGGCCCGGCCAACAACAAGGCCGGCGGTACCCAGATCGGCGACACCGGCATCTGGGTCGGCGACTACACGATGCAGCCGGAGAACGGCGGCCTCGGCGTCTTCGCGCACGAGTACGGCCACGACCTCGGTCTGCCGGACCTCTACGACACCACCGGTGGCGGCGACAACTCGGTCGGCTTCTGGTCGCTGATGTCGGCCGGCTCCTGGCTCGGTGACGGCAAGGACTCCATAGGCAACGTTCCGGGCGACATGGACGCCTGGAGCAAGTTCCAGCTGGGCTGGCTGAACTACGACACGGCCAAGGCCGCGACGAAGTCCACGCACAAGCTGGGTGTCTCGGCCTACAACACCAAGGACAAGCAGGCGCTGCTCGTCGAGCTGCCGAAGAAGCAGGTCAAGACCGACATCGTCGCTCCCGCCGAGGGCTCCTCGCAGTGGTGGAGCAACATGGGTGACGACCTCAAGAACACCCTGACCCGCACGGTCGACCTGTCCGGCAAGAAGTCCGCCGCGCTGTCCCTCAAGGGCTGGTGGGACATCGAGAAGGACTACGACTACCTCTACACCGAGGTGTCCACCGACGGCGGCGCCACCTGGACCGTCCTCGGCGGCACCGCCAACGGCAAGGCCATCCCGGCGGACGCCGCGGGCAACGCCGGTCTGACCGACGCCTCCGGCGGCTGGCAGGACCTGAAGTTCCCGCTCGACGCCTACGCCGGCAAGAAGATCGACCTCCGCTTCCGCTACCAGACGGACGGCGGCGCGGGCGGCAAGGGCTTCACCGCCGACGCCCTCGCGATCACCGCGGACGGCCAGACCCTGTTCACCGACGGCGCCGAGAACGGCGACAACGGCTGGACCGGCAAGGGCTTCTCCCGCGTCGGTGCCGGGTTCACCAAGGAGTACCCGCAGTACTACATCGCGGAGAACCGCCGCTACGTCTCGTACGACTCCACCCTCAAGGTGGGCCCGTACAACTTCGGCTGGGCCAACTCCAAGCCGGGCTGGGTCGAGCACTACCCGTACCAGGACGGCCTGCTGATCTGGCTGTGGGACAAGTCCCAGAAGGACAACAACACGAGCGTGCACCCCGGCTCGGGTCTGATCCTTCCGATCGACGCCAACGCCAAGCCGATGAAGTGGTCGGACGGCACCCTGCTGCGGAACAAGATCCAGCCGTACGACGCGCCGTTCAGCGCGTACTCGACGGACGCCTTCACCCTGCACAAGAACGGTGAGGCGCTGTTCCTGAAGCCGAAGCCCGCGAACCTGGTCTTCGACGACCACAAGGGCAAGTACTACTACGACGAGAACCCGACCGGTTCGGTGAAGGTCACTGACACCAACACCAAGATCAAGATCGCCAAGGAGACGTACGACGGTCTCCAGATGACGATCGAGGTCGGGCCCGCCGCCAAGTAACTCGGCAAACCTGCAGGTCAAAGCGTGATCGGCCGTCGCCCACTAGCGGGCGGCGGCCGATCGCGTTTAGATGCGGGGGCTGAGTTTTTCTTATTGACGGGGGAGCTGAAGATCATGCCCGGTGGTGGATTCGTCAGATTGCCAGGCGGCAGCGTGGTGGTCGCGCTCACGCTGCCGAGGCCCTGCGGCGAGGGCGGCAACGTCCGCGTGCTGGTGCACGCCGCGAACCGGGCCCGCGCCCTGACCAGGCTGCGGAACCTCGGGATGCGGGCGGTGTACCTGCGCGGCAACGCACAGCCGCCGACCCCGGACGAGGTCACGGCCGTCCTGCACCACCCGGACGGCCTGCTGTGGCGCGGCGCCCCGGACCGGGCCCAGGAGCTCTGGCACCCGATCCGGGCCCTGCTGGGCGGCTAGGGCCGGCCTGGGCCCGCCCTGTCCTGCCTGGGCCCGCCCGGTTCTGCCTGGGCCCGCGGGGACCCGTCTGGGCTCGGCCTGGACCCGCCTGGACCGTCCGGGCCCGGTGCGGACCGTCTAGCGGGCGCTCCCGCCGACGAGCCGGACCCCGGCCGACCGGAGCTCCTCCACCGCCCGTGCGGCGGTGTGGGGGGCCACGGCGGCCGTCAGGTCCAGCAGTACGCGCGTGGCGAACCCGGCGCGGACGGCGTCGAGGGCCGTGGCCCGCACGCAGTGGTCGGTGGCGATCCCGACCACGTCGACCTCCGTGACCTCCCGGTCGCGCAGCCACCGGGCGAGCGGCGTGCCGTTCTCGTCGGCGCCCTCGAACCCGCTGTACGCGGCTTCGTACGCGCCCTTGTCGAAGACGGCGGCGACGGCCCCCGAGGCGACCGCGGGCGCGAAGTTCGGGTGGAACCCGACGCCCTCGGTGCCGGCGACGCAGTGGACCGGCCAGGAGGTCTCGTAGTCCGGCTCGGCCGGGGCGTGCGCGAAGTGCGCACCGGGGTCGATGTGGTGGTCCCGGGTGGCGACCACGTGCCGGTAGCCGGCCGTGGCCTGGCCGATCAGCTCGGTGATCGCGGCGGCGACGTCGGCCCCGCCGGTGACCGCGAGGCTGCCGCCTTCGCAGAAGTCGTTCTGTACGTCGACGACGATCAGTGCGCGGTGCATGTCGCGTGTCCTTCGGTTGTCGTGGTTGCCGCTGCGCGGGCTCTTCCCCCGCCCCGCCCCTTCCCGAAACCGGGGGCGGTCCCACCCGGGGCCCGGGTCCGGCCCCGCCGGCGATCCGGGCGCCCGGGCCGGGTCCGCCCACCGGCGGGCGGGAGGGGCGCCGCCCGGGGCGGGCCCCGCGGGGCCAGGGACCCCGCTATGCGTACTCGGTCGGGATCACGGGCTCGCCGCGCGACAGCTGCGTCGCGGAGAGCGGGAGCCCGGCGCGGGCCTCGCGGTGGCGGTCGCGGGCCGCCTCCAGGGACTCGCGGGCGACCACCTCGCCGCTCTTGACCAGCTCGATCAGCAGCTGCCGGTCGGCGAGGGCGTTCGGGACCGGCCCGGTCCCGACGACCTCCGCCTCCGCGACCCCCTCGGAGTCGACCCGGCGCGCGGCCCACTTGCGGCCGCCGATCGAGGTCTTGCCGCCCGTGGACTTCTTCGCCACCGGCACCAGCGGGGCCTTCGGGTCCGCGGATGCGGCCCGTGCCACCAGCTTGTAGACCATCGAGCACGTCGGGTGCCCGCTGCCGGTCACCAGCTGGGTGCCGACCCCGTATGCGTCCACGGGCGCCGCCGCCAGCGAGGCGATCGCGTACTCGTCCAGGTCGGAGGTGACCACGATCTTCGTCCCGGTGGCCCCGAGCTCGTCCAGCTGCTGCCGCACCCGGTGTGCGACCAGCAGCAGGTCGCCGGAGTCGATCCGGACCGCGCCCAGCCCCGTACCGGCGACCTCGACGGCCGTCCGTACGGCCTCCGCCACGTCGTACGTGTCCACCAGCAGGGTGGTCCCGCCGCCGAGCGAGGCCACCTGGGCCCGGAACGCGTCCCGCTCGCTGTCGTGCACCAGCGTGAACGCGTGCGCCGATGTCCCGACCGTCGGGATCCCGTACCGGAATCCGGCCGCCAGGTCCGAGGTGGAGGTGAAGCCGCCGACGTACGCGGCCCGCGAGGCCGCCACCGCCGCCAGCTCGTGGGTGCGTCGTGCGCCCATCTCGATCAGCGGCCGCTCGCCGGCGGCCGAGGCCATGCGGGAGGCGGCGGCCGCGATCGCCGAGTCGTGGTTCAGGATCGACAGGATCACGGTCTCCAGCAGCACGCACTCGGCGAAGCTGCCCTCGACGCGCAGGACCGGCGAGCCGGGGAAGTAGGCCTCGCCCTCCGGGTAGCCCCAGATGTCGCCCGAGAAGCGGTACGAGGACAGCCAGTCCAGGGTCCGCATGTCGACGACGGCCCGCTCGCGCAGGAACTCCAGCACGGCGCCGTCGAAGCGGAAGTTCTCCACCGCGTCCAGGACGCGGCCGGTGCCGGCCACCACCCCGTAGCGGCGCCCCTCGGGCAGCCGCCGGGTGAAGACTTCGAAGACCGACCGGCGGTCGGCGGTGCCGTTCGCCAGCGCCGCCTGCAGCATCGTGAGCTCGTAATGATCCGTGAAGAGCGCTGTCGACGGCACGTCCACCGGCAGGCCCAGGTCCGCAGGGTTCATGCCCCGGATGCTAGCGCACATTTCGTCAAAGTGACGAGATCTCGGGGTCGTTTGTGCGACCGGCCGGTCACAGTGGCAGCATGGGACAAGTGAGTGTTGCTCCCATTGAGATCGAACGCACCGAGTCGGCCGAAGAGGCCTTCGCGGTCCCCGAACCCGACGTCCCCTGGGTGACCCTGGTGCACAACGACCCGGTCAACCTCATGAGCTACGTGACGTACGTGTTCCAGGCGTACTTCGGCTACTCGAAGGACAAGGCGCACAAGCTGATGCTCGACGTCCACCACAAGGGGCGGGCGGTCGTTTCCAGCGGCACCCGCGAGGAAATGGAGCGCGACGTGCAGGCCATGCACGGCTACGGCCTGTGGGCGACCCTCTCCCAGGACCGCATCTGATGGGGCGGTCCGCCGGGATGTTCGAAGCCCTGAAGGGCGGCGGCGCCGCCATCGCGCTGGACGAGATCGAGGTCTCCATCCTGCGCTCGCTGGCGGTGCAGCTGCTGGAGCTCATCGGCCCGGGTGCGCCCGAGCCCGACGAGGATGCCGATCCGCTGGCCGTGCTGTTCGCCGAGGGCAACCAGGGGCCCACCGAGCGGCCCTCCGACCCCGCGCTGATCCGGCTCTTCCCCGACGCCTACGGCGGCCCCGGCTCCGAGGACCGGGGGGTGGACCCGGCCGAGCTCGCCGCCCGGTCGGCGGAGTTCCGCCGGTTCACCGAGAACGACCTGCGCGCCCGCAAGCGGGAGGACGCGCTGGCCGTCGTGCGCAGCCTGGACGGGCTCGTCCCCGACGGCGACGGGACGGCCGTGCTGGAGCTCACCGGGGAGCTCCCGCTGCGCTGGCTGGGTGCGCTCAACGACCTGCGCCTGACCGTCGCGGCCCGCCTCGACATCACCGAGGACGACGAGAGCGCGATGCTCTTCCGGCTGCCGGACGACGACCCGCGCAAGCCGATGGTGATGGCGTACCTGTGGCTCGGCGGCCTCCAGGAGACGCTCATCGAAACCCTCTGAGGACCCTCTCGGAGCCCTCCGAGGACCGTCCGAGACCGTCCGAGAAGCCTCGGAACCCTCAGGAAAGCCTCAAACGCGAACACTGTTCGCTCAGCGGACGCTCAAATCCGGATAACGATCAGATCACCGCCATGCGGTGATCTGGCGTTTTTCGGGCACCTTGTCCTGAATTTTATGTGTTCCAGGTCACTTTTCCTCTCCTCGGTCCCTCGTAAGCCCGTGATAAATCTTCACGACCGCCGGCGGGGCGCCACCCATGCCCCCCGGCCCGCTTGAACCGGCTGACCGCCGGGTGCAACTCCATCCGTATCCGGGGGGATCGAGGACCCGATCCGCAGCCATCGAGGCGCGGGTCGGCGTGGAGAAAGGCGCACCAAGACATGACCTCTGTGCAGGTCGAGCAGCACGACAGGACGCCCGCCGAGGGCGCCGAGGGCGGGGAGGGGTACCACCGCGCACTCGGAGCCCGCCAGATCCAGATGATCGCGATCGGCGGAGCCATCGGCACAGGCCTCTTCCTGGGCGCCGGCAAGGCGATCTCGAAGGCGGGCCCGAGCCTGATCCTGGCCTACGCCATCGCGGGCCTGGTCATCTTCTTCATCATGCGCGCCCTGGGCGAGCTGCTGATGTACCGCCCGGTCTCGGGCTCCTTCTCGGACTACGCCCGGGAGTTCCTCGGCCCGTTCTGGGGATATGCGACAGGCTGGACGTACTGGCTGTTCTGGGTGGTCACCGGCATCACCGAGGTGACCGCGGCGGCCAAGTACATGTCGTACTGGACCCATGACAGCTTCCCGCAGTGGGCCTACGCGCTGATCTTCACGGTCATCCTCTACGCCGCCAACCTGATCTCCGTGAAGCTCTTCGGCGAGCTTGAGTTCTGGTTCTCCATGGTCAAGGTCACCGCCATCGTCGGCATGATCCTGATCTGCGCCGGCATCCTGACCGTCGGCTTCTCCGACGCCGCCGCCACGGCCTCCGTCTCCAACCTGTGGAGCGACCGCGGCTTCTTCCCGAACGGCATCGGCGAGACGCTGATGACGCTCCAGATCGTCATGTTCGCCTTCCTGGCGGTCGAGCTGGTCGGCGTCACCGCCGGCGAGTCCAAGGACCCCGAGAAGACCCTGCCCAAGGCCATCAACACCGTGCCGTGGCGCATCGCCGTCTTCTACGTCGGCGCCCTCATCATGATCATGTCGGTCATCCCGTGGTCCAACTTCAAGGCGGGCGAGAGCCCGTTCGTGCTGGCCTTCGAGAAGATGGGCCTCGGCGTCGGCGCCGCGATCGTCAACTTCGTCGTGCTGACCGCCGCCCTGTCCTCCTGCAACTCGGGCATGTACTCCACCGGCCGCATGCTGCGCGACCTCGCCCTCAACGGGCAGGGCCCGAAGGTCTTCACCAAGCTCACCAGGAGCGGCACCCCGCTCGTGGGCACCACCTTCTCCGCCGCGCTGATGCTGGTGGGCGTCTGGATCAACTACGTCGCCCCGGGCAAGGCCTTCGACTACGTCGTCTCCTTCGCCACCATCTCCGGCATGTGGGCCTGGATCATGATCCTGGTCTGCCAGATCCGCTACCGCGCCAAGGCCGACCGCGGCGAGCTGCCGCAGTCCCCCTTCCGGGCGCCCGGCGCCCCGTGGAGCAGCTGGTTCGCCCTGCTGTTCATCGGCATGGTCATCGTGATGATGGGCATCGACAAGGACTCCCGCGTCTCGCTGTACTGCGCGCCGCTGTGGGGCCTGATCCTGGGCGTCTCGTACCTGGTGCTCAAGAAGCGCAACCCGGCCGGAGCCGCCTTCAACAAGGTCTCCTGACCGACCCCTCCCTTCGGGGCCCGGCCGCCCGTCACGGCCGGGAGCCGAGGCCCCACGGACCTTGTGTCCAGCATCCGGGCCCTTCCGTACCACACCTCGGTACGGGAGGGCCCGTCTGCTTATCCTGTCGCTCATGCTGACCCTCACCCAGGCGCTGTACGACCAGATCGTCGAGCACGCCCGCAAGGACCACCCCGACGAGGCGTGCGGCGTCGTGGCCGGACCGGCCGGCACCGACCGCCCCGAGCGGTTCATCCCGATGCTCAACGCGGCCCGCTCGCCCACGTTCTACGAGTTCGACTCGAAGGATCTGCTCAAGCTGTACCGCGAGCTCGACGACCGGGACGAGGAGCCCGTGATCGTCTACCACTCGCACACCGCGACCGAGGCCTACCCCTCCCGTACGGACGTCACGTACGCGAACGAGCCCGGCGCGCACTACGTGCTGGTCTCGACGGCGGACACCGACGGCCTCGGGGAGTTCCAGTTCCGCTCGTACCGGATCGTCGACGGGGTCATCACCGAGGAGGAAGTGAAGGTCGCCGAGGCCTACTGACCACGATGCGAGCAGATTGCGTCCACGATGCGGGATCACACTCCAGATGGGGGACCGGGAATCGTTAACATGACCGCATGGTTCCCCATGACGTGAGCATCGAGACGCCCAGCAGGCTGCTGCTCGTGGCGCGGCTGCACGTCGACCTGTGCCGGCTCGCCAGCAGCATCTGTCCTGCCGCCTGAGCACCCCGGCCCCTCGCGCGGGGGCCCACGCGCCGCGCGCCCTTACGCCCTCTCCCGCTTTACTTCACGACTGGAGCCTGCCATGGCCATCGAGGTCCGCATCCCCACCATCCTCCGCACCTACACCGACGGCGAGAAGGCCGTCACCGGTGAGGGCGCCACGCTGTCCGAGCTCTTCGCGGACCTGGAGACGCGCCACAAGGGCATTGAGGAGCGCATCGTCGACGGCGGCAAGCTGCGCCGCTTCGTGAACGTCTACCTCAACGACGAGGACGTCCGCTTCATCGACGGCATCTCCACCGCGCTCAAGGACGGCGACAGCGTCACCATCCTCCCGGCCGTCGCCGGCGGCTCTGTCTGATGCGCTACGACTCCCCGCTGGCCGCGGTCGGCAACACGCCGCTCGTCAGGCTGCCCCGGCTGTCGCCTTCCGACGACGTCCGCATCTGGGCCAAGCTGGAGGACCGCAACCCGACCGGCTCGATCAAGGACCGCCCGGCGCTCCACATGGTCGAGCAGGCCGAGAAGGACGGCAGGCTGTACCCCGGCTGCACCATCCTGGAGCCCACCTCGGGCAACACCGGCATCTCGCTGGCGATGGCGGCCAAGCTCAAGGGCTACCGGATCGTGTGCGTCATGCCGGAGAACACGAGCCAGGAGCGCCGTGACCTGCTGGCCATGTGGGGAGCCGAGATCATCTCGTCGCCGGCGGCGGGCGGATCGAACACCGCGGTCCGGGTGGCGAAGGAACTCGCCGCGGAGCACCCCGACTGGGTGATGCTCTACCAGTACGGAAACCCGGACAACGCGGGCGCCCACTACGCGACGACGGGCCCCGAGATCCTGCGGGACCTCCCCTCGGTCACCCACTTCGTGGCGGGCCTGGGCACGACGGGCACCCTGATGGGCGTCGGCCGCTACCTGCGCGAGCACGTCGAGGGCGTCAAGATCGTCGCCGCGGAGCCCCGCTACGACGACCTGGTCTACGGCCTGCGCAACCTGGACGAGGGCTTCGTCCCGGAGCTGTACGACGCCTCGGTCCTGACGACCCGCTACTCGGTGGGCTCGGCGGACGCGGTCACGCGCACGCGTGAACTCCTCCAGCTGGAGGGCATCTTCGCGGGCGTCTCCACCGGGGCCGCCCTGCACGCGGCGATCGGCGTGGGCCGCAAGGCGGTGGCCGCCGGCGAAACGGCGGACATCGTCTTCGTCGTGGCCGACGGAGGCTGGAAGTACCTGTCGACGGGCGTCTACACGGCCGCCACGACGGAAGAGGCCATCGCGGTCCTCCAGGGCCAGCTCTGGGCCTGACCCCTCCGGGGACCCCACACCGGAACCCCGTCCGCCGCAATCGCCGGCGGGGCTGGACTGCGCCGGCAGGGCCGGACCTCGCCGGCGCCGCCAGGTGGATCCAGCCCCGCCGGCGTTTGAGGCGCGGGGGCTCGCGTCGGGGGCCGGGAATCACCCGGACAGGAATGCCGCCAGGACGGCGGCGTGGCTCGTGGCGGGGTCCTTGACCGCGGTCAGCAGGGTGACCGGTCCCGCCTCGGCCATCGCGCGCAGCCGCTCCAGCTCCGCCTCCGCCTCCGGAGCCGCCAGCTCCGCCTCGTACCGGGCCCGGAACTCCTCCGGTGAGCCCCCGCCGCCGTGGTACCACTTCCGCAGCTCCGCGGACGGGGTCACCGCCTTCGGCCACTCGTCCACCGCGGCCGCCGCCTTCGCCAGGCCCCGCGGCCACAGCCGGTCCACGAGCACCCGTACGCCGTCCGCCCCCGGCTCCGGGGGATCGTAGACCCGCCGCAACCGCACCGGTCCGGATCCCATCAGCGCCCACCTCCGAGTCCCTTGACCTCGTCCCACACCGCAGGATCCAGCACTCCCAGCCGGCTGCGGAACTCCCACACCGACACCTCCGCCGGCCGGTCCGCCTCCAGGAAGCCCGCCCGGCCCTGCGCCCCCACCGTTCCCGGCGGCAGCGGGATCACCCCGGCCCGCCGGTCGTCGTACTTCCCGGTGATCCACGCGACCCGCGCCCGGTGCGCCCGTACGGACGCCACCGCCAGCACCAGGCAGCGGCGCCCGTCTGCCAGGGACCACAGCTCACCCGCCCGCGGCTGCGGCGGCGCCCCCGGCCCGTGCGGGGGCCGGGCCCGCCGGGCCGTCCCCGGCCGACGCCCCGCGACCAGCACCACCAGCACCACGGCCACCACCGCGGCCGCCGCGGGCCACCAGGACGTGTCCATGTTCCGAAGGTAGCCGCGCCCCGCACCCCGGCACGGCAGTACACGCGCAGGGCACCGGCACGCCCGTGCCCACCGTCGCTCCCCCGGGTGACAGCACAGGTGATTCCCCCCACAACGGCCTGCCGCGGAGGAGCGACGTGACGTTTCGCGCCTTACGCTCGACCCACGCACGGCCCGCATTCCGTCCACGGACCGTCCCCGGAGGTTCTCGCTCCATGAAGCTCACCGTCGTCGGCTGCTCGGGGTCGTTCCCGTCCGCGGAATCGGCCTGTTCGAGCTACCTCGTCGAGGCCGACGGCTTCCGGCTGCTCCTCGACATGGGCAACGGCGCCCTGGGCGAGCTGCAGCGCCACATCGGTCTCTACGACCTCGACGCGATCTTCCTGAGCCATCTGCACGCCGACCACTGCATCGACATGTGCGCGTACTTCGTCGCCCGCTACTACCGGCACGAGGGCGGCCGGTGCGCCGCGATCCCCGTCTTCGGCCCCGAGGGCACCGAGAAGCGCCTGACGACCGCGTACGAGGACGTCCCCGACGAGCGTTCCATGAGCGAGGTCTTCGACTTCCGGCCACTGAAGTCCGGCAGCTTCGAGATCGGCCCGTTCACCGTCCGCACCGAGCGGGTCCGCCACCCCGTCGAGGCCTACGGCATCCGCGTCGAGCACGGCGGCCGCTCCCTCACGTACTCCGGTGACACCGGCGTCTGCCCCGAGTTGGGGCTGCTCGCCGAGGGCACGGACCTCTTCCTGTGCGAGGCCTCGTTCACGCACGGCAAGGAGGACATCCCGGACCTCCACCTCAACGGCCGCGAGGCCGGGGAGTTCGCGCGCGGCGGCCGCGTCGGCCGGCTCGTCCTGACGCACATCCCGCCGTGGACGGACCCCAGCCAGAACCTGGCCGACGCCCGCGCGGTCTACGACGGCCCGGTGGACCTGGCGCACGCGGGCGCCGTCTACGAGGTCTGACACGCGAGGACCGGATACGGCGAAGCCCCCGCCCTCCCCTTCCGGGAGAACGGGGGCTTCGCCGTACGCACGCGGCGTCGTGGTTACTTGGCCTCGGCCTTCGCCAGCTCGGCGAGCTCCTCGTCGGACTCGCGGCCCGGCGTCGGGAGGTTGAACTTCGTGATCGCGAAGCGGAAGACGAAGTAGTAGACCACCGCGAAGCAGAGGCCGATGCCGGCCAGGCCCCACGGGTTGGACGCGATGCCGAGGTTCAGGCCGAAGTCGACCAGGCCGGCCGAGAAGCCGAAGCCGTCCCTCATGCCCAGGGACCAGGTCAGGGCCATCGAGACACCGGTCAGCACCGCGTGGACCGCGTACAGCACCGGGGCGATGAACATGAACGTGAACTCGATCGGCTCGGTCACACCGGTGACGAAGGAGGTGAGCGCGAGGGAGAACATCATGCCGCCGACGACCTTGCGGCGCTCGGGGCGGGCGCAGTGGACGATCGCGAGGCAGGCCGCCGGGAGGGCGAACATCATGATCGGGAAGAAGCCGGTCATGAACTGTCCGGCGCTCGGGTCGCCGGCGAGGAAGCGGGCGATGTCGCCGCTCTTGCCGTTGTACTCGCCCGCCTGGAACCACGGGAAGGAGTTCAGCAGGTGGTGCATGCCGACCGGGATCAGCGCACGGTTGGCGACGCCGAAGATGCCCGCGCCGACGGCGCCGGAGCCGACCAGCCACTCACCGAAGCTGTGCAGACCCGTGCCGAGGACGGGCCAGACGAGACCGAAGACGATGCCGGTGACCAGGCCCGCGAAGGCGGAGAGGATCGGGACCAGACGGCGGCCGCCGAAGAAGCCCGCCCAGTCCGGCAGCTTGGTCCGGTAGAACTTCTGGTAGAGCAGCGCGACGATGATGCCCATCACGACGCCGCCGAGCACCTTGGCGTCGACCGGCGCATCCACCTGTACGATCTTGCCGTCGACGACCTTCGAGAGCTTCGGCAGGTTCGAGTCGGTGAACGTGGCCAGCACGTTCTTGAAGACCAGGTAACCCGTCACGGCGGCCAGGGCCGTCGAGCCGTCGGACTTCTTGGCGAAGCCGATCGCGATGCCGACGGCGAACAGCAGTGCCATGTTGTCGAGGATCGCGCCGCCACCGGCGGCCATGTAGCCTGCGATCTTGGTGAGGAACGTCGGCAGCGTCGGATCGCCGAGCATGTCGTCGTTGCCGAGGCGGAGCAGCAGCGCACCTGCGGGCAGCACTGCAACGGGGAGCATGAGGCTCCGGCCGATGCGCTGCATGACAGCCATCACGCCCGCGCCCTTCTTCTTTTCCGCAGCGGTGGCTGTGGACATGAGCTTCCTCCAGAAGGCAAGGCGCCGCCCAGGGGGTGCAAAACGGGGGCTGGCGGCGTCTCAAAATGGGGGTACGCGAGCTCCGGACCGGGCTTGCGTGGTCTACACCAATGGGTGGTGTAGACCAGTTGTAGCATGGTCGGGGATAGATAAGGAACCTTCGATTTCCTGTGGTCTACGCCACACTCCGACCGGCGCGGGCGAATGCCACGGAAGCCGGCGGGCGGACAAGCGGAAGGCCCCCGGATCCCATGGATCCAAGGGCCTCTGGCCGTGCGGGGGTTCGTTACGCCTTCGTGTTCTCCGCCTGCATCGCGGCGATCTCCTCGTCGGACTCCCGGCCGGGGGTCGGGATGTCGAACTTCGTGATCGCGAAGCGGAAGACCGCGTAATAGACCACCGCGAAGCACAGGCCGATCGGAATGATCAACAAGGGCTTCGTCGCCAGGCCGAAGTTGATGACGTAGTCGATCAGGCCCGCCGAGAAGCTGAAGCCGTCATGGACGCCCAGCGCCCAGGTCACCGCCATCGATACGCCCGTCAGCAGCGCGTGGATCACGTACAGCACCGGCGCGACGAAGAGGAACGAGTACTCCAGCGGCTCCGTGATGCCCGTGACGAACGAGGTCAGGCCGACCGACAGCATCAGACCGGCGACCTCCTTGCGCCGCTGCGGCTTCGCACAGTGCGCGATCGCGAGCGCCGCCGCAGGGAGCGCGAACATCATGATCGGGAAGAACCCGGACAGGAACTGCCCCGCATTCGGGTCGCCCGCCAGGAACATGTTGATGTCGCCGTGCACCGTCGTCCCGTCCGGCTTCGTGTAGCTGCCGAACTGGAACCACACCGGCACGTTCAGGAACTGGTGCAGGCCGATCACCAGCAGTGCGCGGTTCGCCACCCCGAAGATGCCGGCGCCCCACGAGCCCAGCCCCACCAGCCAGTCGGAGAAGCTCTCCAGCGCGTTGCCGACCGGCGGCCAGATCCACAGGCAGAGCGCCGCGAACCCGATCGCCACGAACGACATGATGATCGGCACCAGCCGGCGGCCGTTGAAGAAGCCCAGCCAGTCGACCAGCCTGACCCGGTGGAAACGCTGCCAGAACCACGCGGCCAGCAGGCCCATGATGATGCCGCCGAATACCCCCGGGTTCTGGTACGTGAACTCCACGAACGTGTTGTTCGGCCCCACGCAGCCGCCCCCGATGGCCTTGGTGCCGACCGGGCAGGTGTTGGGGAAGGCGTGCAGCACGCCCCGGTAGACGAGGAAGCCCGCCACCGCCGCGAGTGCCGTCGACCCGTCCGCCTTCTTGGCCATGCCGATCGCCACCCCGATGCAGAAGAGCAGGGGCAGGCCGAGGTCCGCGTTGAGCAGGGCGCCGCCCGCGGCCACCATCACCTTGGCCACGATCGTCCAGTTCAAGCCCTCCTCGCCGAAGACCCCGGGCTGCCCGAGCCCGTTGAGGAGCCCGGCCGCGGGCAGCACCGCGATCGGCAGCTGCAGACTCCGCCCCATCCTCTGCAGCCCCGGGTACAAGCCGCCCCACCACTTCGGCTGCGGTGCTGCTGCCGTGCTGCTCGCGCTCATCGGCGTCCTCCCTGGCAGGCCCGTTTTGGCAGGTGCGCCCCGTGCGGCACACTGGTGTAGACCAGTCGTGGTGCGACGGCATCCACCCGCCCGGAAGGCAGGTTGCTGCTGATCGTCATCATTCGGCAGAAGCTGGACCCACGCTCGCGAAGCTGGGCCAACAGTGGGCTACCGTGACAAACCAGAGCGCACTGGCCGGACCAGGGCCGCCGAGACCCGTTCTTCGTAGAACCCAGGGAGAAACACATGGCCACCAAGGCTGAGAAGATCGTCGCCGGGCTTGGCGGCATCGAGAACATCGAAGAGGTCGAAGGCTGCATCACCCGCCTGCGCACCGAGGTGGTCGACCCTGACCTCGTCGACGAAGCCGCCCTGAAGGCCGCCGGCGCCCACGGCGTCGTCAAGATGGGCACCGCGGTCCAGGTCGTCATCGGCACCGACGCCGACCCGATCGCCGCCGACATCGAAGACATGATGTGAGCTGAGCACCCGCTTGCACACCCGCAGGCCCGACGGCGCCGACACCCGTCGCCGCACCTGCACGAGACCCCGTCCCGGACCCGTCCGGACGGGGTCTTCGCACAGCGGCACGGGCCCGGCCGCGCACCGACTAGGCTCGGACGCATGTCTCGCATCGACGGCCGCACGCCCGAACAGCTCCGCCCGGTCACCATCGAACGCGGATGGAGCAAGCACGCCGAGGGCTCCGTGCTCATCTCCTTCGGCGACACCAAGGTCTTCTGCACCGCCTCCTTCACCGAAGGCGTCCCGCGCTGGCGCAAGGGCAGCGGCGAAGGCTGGGTCACCTCCGAGTACTCGATGCTGCCCCGCTCCACCAACACCCGCGGCGACCGCGAGTCCGTACGCGGCAAGATCGGCGGCCGCACCCACGAGATCTCCCGCCTCATCGGCCGCTCCCTGCGTGCCGTCATCGACTACAAGGCCCTCGGCGAGAACACCATCGTCCTGGACTGCGACGTCCTCCAGGCCGACGGCGGCACCCGCACCGCCGCCATCACCGGCGCGTACGTCGCCCTCGCCGACGCCATCGCCTGGGGCCAGCAGAAGAAGCTGATCAAGGCCGGCCGCAAGCCGCTCACCGGCACCGTCGCCGCCGTCAGCGTCGGCATCGTCGACGGCGTCCCGTTGCTCGACCTCTGCTACGAGGAGGACGTGCGCGCCGAGACCGACATGAACGTGGTCTGCACCGGCGACGGCCGCTTCGTCGAGGTCCAGGGCACCGCCGAGGGCGAGCCCTTCGACCGCAAGGAGCTCAACGCCCTCCTGGACCTGGCCGCCGGCGGCTGCGCCGACCTGGAAGCCATCCAGCTGGGCGCCCTCCAGCTCTAGGCAGAACCACGGGGCGCGCTCCTGCGTCCCCTTGCATACGGGCGCACGGTGTCAAAGCCGTGCGCCCGTCCTCGCATCCGTGTCGATTTCTGGGAGACCCGAACCATGAACCCGAAGCACCGCATAGCGGCGGTCGTGCTCGCCGCGGCCCTCGCCGTCCCGGCGCTGACGTCCTGTGACGCGATCTCGACGGCGATGGACTGCGCGAACACGGCGGTGGCCATCACGGACGGCGCGAACGACCTGCAGCAGGCGGTCTCCCAGGCCGGTAACAGCCCGCAGGACGCCCAGAACGCGCTGAACCAGATCGAGACGAACCTCAAGAAGGTCGGCGACCAGACGGACAACGCCGACCTCAGCAAGGCCGTCTCCTCCATGACCACGGCGGTGAAGAACGTCCGCACGGCCATCGAGAACGGCAACCCGAACCCCGACATCCAGCCCGTCGCCGACGCGGCGAAGGAACTGTCGAAGGTCTGCACCCCGGGCTGAACCGCCACCCGTCCGGAGGGGACCGGATAATGGGCGCCATGACCAGCCGCCTGATCCTCGCCACCCGCAACGCGGGCAAAATCGCCGAGCTCCACGCCATCCTGTCCGACGCCGGCCTGCCGCACGAGCTGGTCGGCGCGGACGCGTACCCGCAGATCCCGGACGTCGAGGAAACCGGCGTCACCTTCGCCGAGAACGCGCTCCTCAAGGCCCACGCCCTGGCCCGGGCCACCGGCCTCCCGGCGATCGCCGACGACTCCGGCCTCTGCGTGGACGTCCTGAACGGCGCCCCCGGCATCTTCTCGGCGCGGTGGGCGGGTACGCACGGCGACGACAAGGCGAACCTGGACCTGCTGCTGGCCCAGCTCGGGGACATCGCCGACGAACACCGCGGAGCCCACTTCGCGTGCGCGGCGGCCCTGGCCCTGCCGGACGGCACCGAACGCGTCGTGGAGGGCCGCCTCCCCGGCACCCTGCGCCGCGCCCCGTCGGGCACGGGCGGCTTCGGCTACGACCCGATCCTGCAGCCCGAGGGCGACACCCGCACCTGCGCGGAACTCACCTCGGCGGAGAAGAACGCCATCTCCCACCGCGGCCACGCCTTCCGCGCCCTGGTCCCCTTCATCCGCGCCCTCGTGGCCTGAGCCGGCACGCCAACGGCCCGGTGGCCATCAGGGGATGGTCACCGGGCCGTCACTGTGGGCCCGGTGGGACTCGAACCCACGACATACCGGATCTAAACCGGCATCCTCTTGCCAGCTGGGATACGGGCCCCTCGCGGTGCCTACCTTACTGGTCCTCTGGGTATCGTCGCGAAGAGATCAACCACGGTGCTGCCGAGGCGCGCCGCCGCGACACCAGGTGCTGGTGAGAGCATGGCAGTTGGGGCAGAGGAATCGCAGGTTCTGTGCGCGGTTGTCGCGCCAGTTGCCGTCGATGTGGTCGACCTCGAGCTGTAGCGGCTCCCCCAGCCAGATGGCCTTCATGCCGCACATGGCGCAGTGTTCCTCGACGCCGCTCTCGAGCAGCGCACGTCGCAGTCGGGAGTTGGGGACCCTGGCAACGGCCGGGGACCGGTCCTCGCGAAGGATCTCCTCGGGGGTGCGCCGCCTTCGGTTGTCGCGCATCCGCTCCGTTGGCGGCGGAGGTGCGAAGTGGGAGGTGTCTATGCCGAGGGACTTCACTTTGCGGCTGATGTGGGTGTGGTGGCCGCCCACGACGTCGAGGCCGAGGCGCCGGAGCACCTCGCACATGGTCGTCGAGGCCGCGACGGCCTCCGCCAGGACCTCCCTGGTCCATTTGACCCCCTCCCGTTCGAAGTGGGAGACGTCCACGCCCAGCTTCCGCATGCGGTCGTGAACGTAGCGCCGCGAACCCCCCTTCGGGTCGACCCCCAGCTTCCGTAGCGCCTCCGTCAGCGTGTGCGACGTCGTCGCCGCCTCCGTGAGGCGTTCCCTCGTGTACCGACTGATCGGCATCTCGGCCCCCTCCGCTCCCGGCTGCCCGTGCGGCCCTCGCACGGAGTATCGGACCGGCAGTCGGACAGTTACGGGCCCTTTCGTCCGATAAGCGGAACGGCCCGCGCCAATTGGTGCGGGCCGTGGAGGGGCGGGCGGCGGTCTAGATGCCCAGGTCCTTGATGATCTTGGCTACGTGGCCGGTGGCCTTGACGTTGTACAGGGCGCGCTCGACCTTGCCCTCCTCGTCCACGATCACCGTGGAGCGGATGACCCCGGTCACCGTCTTGCCGTACAGCTTCTTCTCGCCGAACGCGCCGTAGGCGGTCAGGACCTCCTTCTCCGGGTCGCCGACCAGGGTGACCTTCAGGTGCTCTTTCTCGCGGAACTTCGCCAGCTTCTCCGGCTTGTCCGGGGATACGCCGATCACGTCGTAGCCGGCCTCGGCCAGCACCGCGAGGTTGTCCGTGAAGTCGCAGGCCTGCTTCGTGCAGCCCGGCGTCAGCGCCGCGGGGTAGAAGTACACGATCACCTTGCGGCCCTTGTGGTCGGCGAGCGAGACCTCGTTGCCGTCCGCGTCGGGCAGGGTGAAGGCGGGGGCGGTGTCGCCCGGCTGGAGTCGCTCACTCATGTCAACAGTCTCCTCGGGAGGGGATCGGTACGGTCCGAGACTAAGCTGACAGACTGTTCATGGTGGGCTACGCCCCCCACGACCGAGCACGACCGACCATGACGACGACGGAGGCAGCGCGGTGCCGGAAGCCAGGACCCCCGCACAGATCGAGGCGGACATCGTCCGCCGCCGCGAGCAGCTCGCCGAGACGCTCGACGAGATCGGTGTGCGCATGCACCCGCAGACGATCATCGGGGATGCGAAGGCCAAGGTCGCCTCGACCGTCGACCACACCGTCGGGCGTGCCGTCGTCGCCGTGAACCGTCTCGTGACGGATGTACGGGACGGCCTGCGCCACGAGGACGGTGCCCCGCGCTACGAGCGGATCGTGCCCGTCGCACTGGTCGCGGCGGGTGTGGTCGGCCTGCTCGTCGCGTCGGCGCGGCGCAAGCGCTGATGGCCCCGCGGCGCACGGACCGGGCGCGGACGGGTAGGTTCGTTGCGTGAGCGACAACACCAACACCACCACCCACGACAAGCTGCCCATCCGCATGCTGCACGACCGGGTGCTCGTGAAGTCCGATTCGCCGGAGGGCGAGCGGCGTTCGGGCGGCGGCATCCTGATTCCGGCGACCGCTGCCGTCGGCAAGCGGCTGGCCTGGGCCGAGGTGGTCGCGGTCGGGCAGAACGTGCGCAGTGTGGAGCCGGGGGACCGGGTGCTGTACGACCCTGAGGACCGGGCCGAGGTCGAGGTGCGGGGTGCGACGTACGTGCTGATGCGCGAGCGGGATCTGCACGCCGTGGCCGCGGAGCGGCTGGAGGGGTCCGAGGACTCCACCGGGCTGTACCTCTAGATCGTCCCTTTGTGAGAAGGGCCGGTGACGGGCGTCACCGGCCTTTTTCGTGGGTTTTGCTACGGTGGCGGGGAACCCCGACGAGACGCGCCGTACCGGGTAGCCGTGGCTGGATGACAAGACGACGCACCCCGTTCGCTCTCGTTCCGGAGGTGCCCGTCATGGCCTGGGTTCTGCTTCTCGTCGCCGGTCTGCTTGAGGTCGGCTGGTCGATCGGTATGAAGTTCACCGAGGGATTCACCAGGCTGTGGCCCAGTGTGTTCACGGGTGCCGGGATCGTCGCGAGCATGGTGCTGCTCTCGTACGCCGCCAAGACCCTGCCCATCGGCACCGCGTACGGCGTGTGGGTGGGCATCGGTGCGGCCGGGGCGGCGGTGCTCGGCATGGCGGTGCTGGGGGAGCCCGTCACCGCCGCCCGGATCTTCTTCATCTGCCTGCTGCTGGCCGCCGTGGTGGGGCTGAAGGCGACCTCCGGGCACTGATCTTCCGGCCTTCTGGTCTTCCGATCTTCCGTCGTACCGCTATTCCACGTATTGCGACGGTGGGCGGCGGCGCAGGCCGCCGGTGACCCCGCCCAGGGTGCCTGCGGTCGTGCCGGTCGTGGAGCCCGCGTCGGTCCCGTCTTCCGTGGTGTCGCCTTCCGTGGTGTCGCCTTCCGCGGTGTCGCCCTCCGTGGTCTGGCCCTCCGTCCGGCCGCCCTGGTTCTGCCCGCCCGTCGGCGGCGTCGGCCGGTTCGGCCGGTTCGGCCGTCTGGGCCGTGCCGGGGTTTCCGGGGATTCGGGGAACTCGGAGGCGCTCTCGTCCGGCGTCGGCTCCGGGCTGTTCGGGATGAACGGCGGCGGGGACGCGACGGCGCCCGGCTGGAGTTCGAGGTCGAAGTCCAGGGGTTCGCTGCCCTCCAGGGCCGTCTTCGTGTACTGCGCCCAGATGCGGGCCGGGTAGCCGCCGCCCCCGATGCGGGGCTCGCCGAGCGCGCCGTAGAGGGATTCCAGGGTGCCGGTCTCGGGGTCCTGGCCCATCATCGCGACGACCGTGACCAGGTCCGGGGTGTACGCCGCGAACCACGCGGCGCGGTCCAGTTCGGCGGTGCCGGTCTTGCCGGCGGCCGGGCGGCCGGCGGCGAGGGCGGCCGTGCCGCTGCCGTTGTCGACGACGCTGACCAGCATGGACGTGGTGGTGTCGGCGGCTTCGCGGCTGACGGCCTGCTTCGGGGTGCGGTCGGGCAGGTGGACGTTGTCGCCGCCCTTGGTGATCTTCTCGACGAAGGTGTACGGGGTGTAGCGGCCGTGGTCGGCGAGGGTGGCGTACGCCTGGGTCATGTCCAGGACGCTGGCCTGCATGGTGCCGAGTGCCATGGCCGGGCTCGCGACGAAGTTCGGGGTGTTCTCGGGGATGCCGAGTCCGATCGCGGTCTTCTTGACCCTGGCGGTGCCGACGTCGACGACCATCTGGGCGAAGACGGCGTTGACCGAGAGGTCGGTGGCGGTGCTGACGGTGATGTACCCGTAGGACAACTGGCCTTCGTTCTCGGGGGCGTACGGGATCCGGGTGCCGACGACGCGGCGCTTGTTGTCGCCGTTGTAGAGGGTGTTGGGGGTGATCCGGCGGCCGTCCTGGGTGTGGGAGCCGTTCTCCACGGCGGAGGCGAACACGAACGGCTTGAAGGTGGAGGCCACCTGGTAGTCGTGCCGGGTCGCGTTGTTGACGTACTGCTTGGTGTAGTCGATGCCCCCGTACATGGCGACGACCTTGCCGGTGGCGGGGTCGACGGAGACCCCGCCGGCCCGGACGAAGCGGTCGGCCTTGCGCGTCTCCGGGTCGAGTTTGCTGACCATCTCCTTGTCGACGGCGTCGACGATGTCGTTCTCGCGGCGCCTGTCGATGGTGGTGGTGATGCGGTAGCCGCCCTTGGCGAGGGTCTTCTCGCCGACGATCCCGCGCTCGACGATGTAGTCCTTGACGGCTTCGACGAGGTAGCCGCGCTGGCCGGAGAGCCCGGCGGCCGGGCGGATCTTGCCGGGTTCGGGGAACCGGGTGGCGGCCTGCTCGGCCGCGGGCAGCCACTGCTTCTTGACCATGCCGCCGAGTACGTAGTTCCAGCGGGCGAGCGCGCGTTCGCGGCTCTGCGGGTGGGAGACGACGTCGAAGGCGCTGGGGGAGTTGAGGAGGGTGGCGAGGTACGCCCCCTCGGCGGTGGTGAGTCTGCCGACGTCCTTGCCGTAGTAGGCCTGGGCGGCGGCCTGGATGCCGTACGCGTTGCGGCCGAAGTAGCTGGTGTTGAGGTAGCCCTCAAGGATGTAGTCCTTCGACTTCTCGCGGCCGAGTTTGATCGCGATGAAGAACTCCTTGACCTTGCGCTTGATCGTCTGTTCCTGGCCCAGGTAGTAGTTCTTGACGTACTGCTGGGTGATGGTCGAGCCGGACTGGGTGCCCTTGCCGGTCGCCGTGTTCCAGGCGGCGCGCAGCATCGCCTTGGGGTCCACCGCCCGTTCGGAGTAGAAGTCCCGGTCTTCGGCGGCCAGCACGGCTTCCTGCACCGTGCGGGGGATCTGCGAGAGCGCGACGTTGACGCGGTTGACCTCGCCGTCGCGGGCGAGCTGGGAGCCGTCGGCGTAGAGGTAGACGTTGGACTGGGCGGTCGCGGCGGAGTTGGCGGGCGGGATGTCGACCAGCAGGTAGCCGGCGGCGAGGGCGCCGAGGACCAGCAGCGCGAGCAGCAGCACGGCGCCGACGACCATGCGCCAGGTGGGGACCATGCGGCGCCAGCCGGTCCGTTTCCGTTGCCGGTCGGCCTTTTTGGCGGCTCTGCGCTCCTGCTTCCCGCTCTTCCTGTCTCCGGGCGTGGACGGCGTCTTGGGCTGCGGCTGCTGTGCCGAGGGGGGTTGGGCGGGCGGCTGCGCGGGAGGTTCTGCGGGGGTGTCCGGGTCACGAGGGGTCCACCCCGGTGGTGGTGACTGGTCGCTCATCGCCAGGACTCCTCGACGCCGTACGAAATATCCGTATCTGTACCCCCTGCTGTCTACCCGATGGCCGCCCGTTCCGCTTCGGACGGGCGTAAATCGGTCGCGTGGCTCGCCCCTCCGCACTAAGCTCGCGCGCTTTGGCCGACCGTAGGAACGACCGGGAAATACGGAGGGATACGGTGCGCCAGTCAACGGCTCACAGGACGTGGCTCTATCCGGCCGTCGCGGCCGGCGGGTTCCGGCGCTACGCCACCTACGGGACCGCGACGGCGGCAGGGGTGTTCACCAACACCGTCTTCGGCTTCATCCTCGCGTACACGTACGTCGCGCTGTGGGACGAGCGGCCCGGGCTGGGCGGTTACGACCAGGCGCAGGCCCTGACCTTCGTCTGGGTGAGCCAGTCGCTGCTCGCCGCTGGCGCGCTCATCGGCGGCGGCTTCCAGGACGAGATGCACGAGCGCATCCGCACGGGTGACATCGCCGTCGACCTGTACCGGCCGGCCGACCTCCAGATGTGGTGGCTCGCGGCCGATCTGGGGCGGGCCGGCTTCCAGTTGCTCGGGCGCGGGGTGGCGCCGCTGCTCGCGGGGGCGCTGGCGTTCCAACTGGCCTTGCCCGCCGACCCGCTGCGCTGGCTGCTGTTCCTGGTGTCCGTCACTCTCGCGCTGCTCGTCAGCTTCGGGATCCGGTACCTGCTGGGGCTGGCCGCGTTCTGGCTGATGGACGGGACCGGGATCAACCTGATGGCCGTCGTCGTCACGATCTTCTTCTCCGGGATGCTGCTGCCGCTGACGGTGTTCCCGGGCGGCTTCGGCGAGTTCGTGCGCGTCCTGCCGTGGGCGGCGATGCTCCAGGTGCCGCTGGACGTGCTGATGGGCGAGCACGCCGGGGCCGGGGGAGCGGTGCGGGCGCTGGGCTTCCAGGCGGGATGGGCGCTCGTGCTGCTGGGCGCTGGACGGCTGTTGCAGTCGGCCGCGACGCGGAAGGTGGTCGTCCAGGGTGGCTGAGGCAATGGATGCGGCGGGGGCGGCCGAGGCGCCCGGCGAGGCGGAGGCGCCCGGCGAGGCGGAGGCGGCGGATGCGGCTCATGCGTCGGACGTGGTGCCGCGGCCGCGCGGGAGCGCCCTTCCGCCCGACGCACCGCAGCGGAACCGGAACGGGAACCGGCTCCGAGCGGCGGAGGGACTGCGGGGATACGGGCTGATCGTGGCCATGTGGGTCCGGTCGACGATGACGTACCGGACGTCGTTCTTCCTGTCCGCCTTCGGGAACGCGGCGATCCAGCTCCTCGACTTCGTCGCGATCTGGATCATGTTCTCGCACGTGGACGTCCTGGGCGGGTTCACGCTGCCCGAGATCGCCCTGCTGTACGGGTCCTGCTCGGCCTCCCTGGGACTCGCGGACCTGTTCCTCGGCAATACGGACCGGATCGGGGTCCGGATCCGCGACGGCTCGCTCGACACCATGCTGGTGCGCCCGGTCCCGGTGCTCGCGCAGGTCGCGGCCGACCGGTTCGCGCTGCGCCGGGTGGGGCGGATCGGGCAGGGCCTGGCGGTCCTGGTGTGGGCGGTTGCAGCGCTGGACGTGGAATGGACCGCCGGGAAGGTGCTCCTGGTGCCCGTGATGATCGCGGCCGGGGCGGCGATCTTCGGGGCGGTGATGGTGGCCGGGGCGGCGTTCCAGTTCGTCGCGGGGGATGCGGCGGAGGTGCAGAACTCCTTCACGTACGGCGGCAACACGATGCTGCAGTACCCGCCGACGGTGTTCGCGAAGGACCTGCTGCGCGGGGTCACCTTCATCGTGCCGCTGGCCTTCGTCAACTGGTTGCCCGCCCTGCACGTGCTGGGGCGGCCCGACCCGCTGGGGCTGCCGGGGTGGGTGGCGTTCCTGAGCCCGCTGGTGGCCTTCGTGGTGTTTCTGCCCGCATCGCTGGCGTGGCGTGCGGGTCTTCGTTCGTACCGGAGCACAGGGAGCTGAGCGGTGGCGGGCACGGATGTGCTGATCGAGCTGGACGGGGTCGAGAAGGTCTTCGACGTACGGCGCCGGGTGGGCCTGATGCGCCGGGAGAAACGCCAGGTCAGGGCCGTGGACGGGATCAGCTTCGAGGTGGCGCGGGGGGAGGTGGTCGGCTACATCGGGCCCAACGGCGCCGGGAAGTCGACCACGATCAAGATGCTGACCGGCATCCTCACCCCGAGCGGCGGCCGGCTGCGGGTCGCGGGCATCGACCCGGCACGGGAGCGGATGCGGCTGGCGCACCGGATCGGGGTGGTGTTCGGGCAGCGGACCACGCTGTGGTGGGACCTGCCGCTGAAGGACTCGTACGGGCTGATGCGGCGGATGTACCGGATCCCGGAGGCGAGGTTCAAGGAGAACCTGGAGCGCTGCGTGGACCGCCTCGACCTGGCCGAGCTGCTGGACGTACCGGTCCGCCAGCTGTCGCTGGGCCAGCGGATGCGCGGGGACGTCGCGGCGGCGCTGCTGCACGATCCGGACGTGCTGTACCTGGACGAGCCGACGATCGGGCTCGATGTGGTGAGCAAGGCGAAGGTACGGGGCTTCCTGCGGCAGTTGAACGCGGAGCTCGGCACGACCGTGCTGCTCACGACCCACGACCTCCAGGACATCGAGCAGCTGTGCGAGCGGGTGATGGTGATCGACCACGGGCGGCTGATGTACGACGGGCCGCTGGCCGGTCTGCACTCGATGGGGGAGAGCGAGCGGACGCTGGTGGTGGACCTGGAGCGGGAGCTTCCGGAGATCAGCGTGGCGGGGGCGCGGGTGGTGAAGGTGGACGGGCCGCGGCAGTGGCTGGCGTTCCCGGCGGGCTCCTCGGCGGCGCCGCTGGTGGCGGAGGTGGCGGCGCGGTATCCGCTGCAGGACCTGTCGGTGCGGGAGCCGGACATCGAGGACGTGATCGCGCGGATGTACGCGGGGCGGGGGTAGGGGGAAATCAGGGGCGGACCCCGGGTGCGGCTCGGGGGCGGAGCCGTTCAACCGGGGCGCTTCTGTGCATAGGCTGACCCGCATGAGTGACGAGCGGTCTGAGAAACCGTTGCCGGAGAAGGCATCACCGGAGAAGACATCGCTGGAGAAGAAGGTTCCGGAAGGCGCGGGCCCCGAGCCGCTCCCGGCCATGCGGGCGTCGGACGCCGACCGTGAACGGGTGGTGGAGCGTCTGCGGGACGCCGTCGCCGAGGGCCGGCTCGACATGGAGGAGTTCGAGGAGCGGCTGGAGGCGGCGTACACGTCCCGTACGTACGCGGAGCTCGAACCGCTGACCCAGGACCTGCCGCCCGTGGCCGGTCCCATGGACCGGCCCGTGGCCCCGGCCGCTTCCCCGGGCTCGTCCTGGCCGACGCGGATCGGCGGCACGGCGACCTCCTCGTCGGCGGTCGCGGTCATGTCGGGGTTCCAGCGCAAGGGCCGCTGGACGGTGCCCGACCGGTTCAACGCGCTGGCCTTCTGGGGCGGCGGTGAGCTCGACCTGCGCGAGGCCGACTTCGCGGCGCGCGAGGTCGTGATCACCTGCGTGGCCATCATGGGCGGCATCGAGATCACGGTCCCGCCGGGCGTGGAGGTCGACGTACGGGGCATCGGCATCATGGGCGCCTTCGACCAGGGCAAGACCCTGGAGAACCGGCCGGAACCGGGTGCTCCGCGGGTGATCGTGAACGGTCTCGCCTTCTGGGGCGGGGTCGAGGTCAAGGTCAAGCCGCCGAAGGGCGCCAAGGGCGCCAAGGGTGCGAAGCGGCTGGACGGCGGCACCGTACGCAAGGAGCTCTAGCCGGTCCGGAGCCGAGGTCGTGGCGGGCCGGAGACGGGCGGGCGGCGCATCGGCGTGCCGGGAACTCTTCGGGCCTCCGGGGAGTCGGATGCTATGCAGACGAAACCGGCGTCCGGGGGAAGGGAGGAGAACGTGGACAACCGCACCACGGCCACACGCACGCACGCACGTACAGGCACCGGCACGGGCACCGGCGGCTTCGTGTTCAGCGCGGCCGACGAGGAGCGCCGCCGCGGCGTCCGCCGCATGAAGACCACCGCGACGGGCCTGCTGATCCTGGTCGCGCTGGTCTACGTACTGACCACCTGGGCGGAGCACTCCGGCGCCGGCGGCTGGGCCGGGTACGTCCGGGCCGCAGCCGAGGCCGGCATGGTCGGCGCGCTCGCCGACTGGTTCGCCGTCACCGCACTGTTCCGGCGCCCGCTCGGCCTGCCCATCCCGCACACCGCGATCATCCCGACCAAGAAGGACCAGCTCGGCGTCACCCTCGGGGAGTTCGTCGGCGAGAACTTCCTCTCCCCGGACGTGGTCCGCGCCCGCCTGCACGCCCTCGGCATCGGCGGCCGGCTGGGAGCCTGGCTGGCCGAGCCCGCGCACGCCGACCGGGTCACGGCCGAACTGGCCACCGCGCTGCGCGGAGCCCTGACCGTACTGCGCGATTCCGACGTGCAGGCCGTCGTGGGGGAGGCGATCACGCGGCGGGCCGAGACCGCCGAGATCGCACCCGGGATCGGCAAGACCCTGGAGAAGGTCGTCGCGGACGGCGGGCACCGCCGCGTCGTCGACCTCGTCTGCGTCAAAGCCCACGACTGGCTGGTGACGCACGGGGACTCGGTGATGGGCGCGGTCCAGGGCGGAGCGCCCGGCTGGACCCCGCGGTTCGTGGACCGAAAGGTCGGCGAGCGGGTGTACAAGGAGCTGCTCCGCTTCCTGACGGAGATGCGGGACATGCCGGAGCACCCGGCGCGCGGGGCGGTGGACCGGTTCCTGACGGACTTCGCGGCCGACCTCCAGTCGGACACGGACACCCGGGCCCGGGTGGAGCGCCTGAAGTCCGAGATCCTCCAGCGCGGGGAGGTCCAGGACATGATCGCCTCCGCCTGGACCGCGGTCCGGTCGATGATCATCTCGGCGGCGGAGGACGAGCAGAGCGAGCTGCGGCTGCGGGTCCGGTCCTCACTGCTGTCCCTGGGCGCGCGGCTGGCCACGGACGGCCGGCTCCAGGACAAGGTGGAGGGCTGGATCGAGGGCGCGGTGGTGTACGTGGTGACCACCTACCGGACCGAGATCACCTCGCTGATCACGGACACCGTGGCCGGGTGGGACGCCGGGCACACGTCACGGAAGATCGAGGCCCACATCGGTCGGGACCTCCAGTTCATCCGCATCAACGGCACGGTGGTCGGTGCCCTGGCCGGGCTCCTGATCTACACGGTGTCGCAGGCGTTCGGCGCGTAGGCCGGACCGGCGCACGGGCCGTTCCGGCACCGAGGCCGGTCGGCGGGCGGGCCGGTCCGGCGCTCGGGCCGGTTCAGCCTCGGCCGGTTCAGCCGCGGTCGGCCACGGCCCAGGAGGCGGCCGCCACGACGGTGGCCGCCCCGAGGACGGCCGGCCAGGCCCCGACCTTCTTGGCCAGCGGGTGCGCGCCCGCGAATCCGGCGAGGTACAGCGCGCCGAGCCCGGCGGCCGCAGGGGCCCCGCCGCGCCGGTGCCATTCCCGCCCGGCGGCGAGCCCGGCGGCGCCGAGCACGACGCCGCCCAGCGGGCGCTTCTTGGTCCACCGGGCGACGGCGTATCCGCCGACCAGTCCGGCGGCCGCCACTGCGGAACTCGGTACGCGCACCATGCCCAACTCTCCTGAAGTCGAAGTCGTCTGATCCCACTTGTATTACTGCGAGGCTAACGCGGGGGCTTGACCGCCCGGCGGGCGCCCAGCGCCCCCAGGACGAGGACGGCCCCGCCGATCACACCGTCCGGTACGGCGTCCTGCACGGCGCGCGGCAGCACGGCCACCACGCCCAGGACGAGGAGGAAGGCGAGCACGCACCGGCCCACCGCCCGAAGTAGTCCGTCGAGTCCATACACGGGCTGCTCAACGCGCGCCGGGTCCCCCCGACACGGAGCGCGGGGAGGGGATTTGTCGCACACTCGCCGGATCCGTGCGATACGCGCTCCGGGAACCGGACGGGCATAAATTGACTCTCCCACCCCAAACGGGAAAAAGAGGAGCTCGGACATCGTGATCTGCTACGGACGGGCCGTCCTCGATCTCGCGGACGAGCTGGTCGACGCCTATGCCGACGTCTTCTCCGCCCCGCCGTGGAACGAGGATGAAGAAACCATTCGGCAGTTCGCGGTCCGCCTCCAGGCCGACACCCGGCGCCGGGGCTTCCGTACGGCTCTCGCCCAGTCCGCGGCCGGCATCGACGGCTTCGCCACGGGCTGGACCACCCCGGCGGCCCTCCCCAAGAACCGCGGATACGCCCAGGTGGCGGCCCAACTCGGCCCGGAGCGGGTGCGGGACCTCCTGACGGGCGCGCTGGAGATAGACGAGCTCGCCGTACGCCCCTACGCGCGCGGACACGGCACCGGCCGGGCCCTGCTCACCGAGATCACCGCCGACGCCCCGGACCGGCGGGCCTGGCTGCTGACCTCCCGCCTCGCGACCGACACGGTGGCCACGTACCGGCGCCTGGGCTGGCACGAGGTCACCGCCCTGCCAGGCACGCAGACGGGGGTGATCGTCTTCCTGTCCCCGGACCACCCGGGCCGCTAACGGGGTGTCTCCGGCACGGGGCCGGGCATACCGCCAGCATGATCACGCCGAACCGGACAACCAGCCGCCCGCTCACCACCACGACGAGCCGCCTGCCCACGAACACAACCGGGCAACCGCTGCGCCAGACCGCAGGCCGGCCCGCAAACCGGCCGACGGCGAACACGACCCGGCGAACCCCGAGGCCGGCATCCGAGAGCACGGCCCGACAGCCGACGAGCCATCCGGCGGGCGGGACCACGGACCGGACGCCCGGCAGCGCGACTGGGCAGACCACGAGTCCGGCCTCCGGGAACACGACGAAGCGGACGAAGAAGATGCGGCCGACGGGGCCGACGGGGCCGACGGGGCCGACGAAGCAGACCGGGCCGCCGGGAGCGACGGGAGCAACGAGGCCGCCAACCGGCGCGACGAGGCCGACGACGGCCGGGCGGACGACCGGACAGATGGCCTCGCAGGCCGCCCGCCGGCAGTTCAACCTGGCCACCCGCCACCAGCTCACCACCGCAGGGGTGCCCGATGGCACCATCACCTCCCGCACCCGCCCGGGCGGGCCCTGGCAGCGCCTGCTGCCCCGGGTCTACCTGCTGCAGACCGGCCCCCCGGACCACCGCCAACGCGCCCTCGCCGCCGTCCTGTACGCCGCCGAGCCCGCCGCGGACCCGCTGTCCGGCGACACGGCCGCCCTCACCGGCGCCGCCGCCCTGGCCCTCCTCGGCATCCGCGACGTCCCGCACACCCCGGCCGACGTCCTGATCCGCGCCCCGCGCCGGCTCACCGGCACCCCGGAGGTCCGCCCCCTGACCACCGCCCGCTGGCCGCGCACCATCGCGGTATCGGGCGTCCCGAGCACCCGCCCGGTGCGTGCGGCGGCCGATTTCGCCGCCCGCACCGAGGACCCCGACCGCATCCGCTCGACCCTGGCACAGGTGGTCCAGGCCGGCTGGTGCCACCCGCAGGACCTGCACGCCGAGCTCCGCGCGGCCCGCCTGCTGACGAGCCCCGCGATCCGCGCCGCCGCGTCGGAGCTGGTCGCCGGGGTCCGCTCGATCGCCGAGGCCCTGGCCCGGGACGCCCTCGCGGCGACGGACCTGCCGACCCCGCTGTGGAACGCCCGCCTGTACAGCCCGGACGGTGCCTTCCTGGCCAGCCCGGACGCGTACTGGCCGGAGGAGGGCGTGGCCCTGGAGGTCGACTCGGCGGAGTACCACTACACGCGCGACGCCTGGCACGCCACTCTCCTGCGCCGCCTGCGCCTGGAGTCCCACGGCATCCTGGTGGTCAGCGCAACCCCGTCGATGGTCCGCGACACCCCCACCCAGGTCATCGCAGCCCTCCGAGCCCTCCTCACCCTCACCACCCCCCGCCCCACCCCACCCACAGCCCACGCCCGCGGCCACCAACAGCTCCTGCTCTTCCCCGGCCCGGACTGAGGCCCGGAACTACGGGTTTCCCCTCGGCAGACGAGGATCCCGCCTGAGAGACAAGCAACTGTCGGTCGGTCACTGAACGGTCATGGACGGGACGGGGCATCGCAAAAACGCCGCCCAAGCATGTGGGCGGAAGAGCAGGACGGGGTCCTGGGGGCTTCGAGTCGCGCACAGCTATGCACTCAGCGGCCTGGGCGACTTCGAGGCACTCGCCACCAGTGCGGTTGCTGTAGCTGCTCTTTCGCCACAGGGGGTTGGTGAGAGCCATCATCGGGAGTGTTCCTCCAGAGTCAGGCTAGCGGCAGTGATCGTCGCAAATGGGTGGGGCTCTCATTGATCATTTGACATGATGCGCCCATGGGCGAGCGTTCAAGTTCCATTGCATTTGGCACCCCTGACGGTGTGACCGAGGGTGACTGGTTTAAGGGGCATGCGGAGCTCCACGCCAAGGGAGTTCATCGCTTCAGCGGTCGTGGGATCTCCGGGGTCGAGAAGACGGGTGCTGACTCGATCGTTCTCTCCGGCGGATACGTGGATGATCGCGATGAAGGCGACGTGATCATCTATACGGGAGAAGGGGGGCGCGATCGAGATTCAGGCAGGATGGTCGCCGATCAGTCTGTCGGGGAGAGAGGTAACGCTGCGCTCGTTGTCTCGCAAGCCATGGGGTATCCCGTGCGAGTGATCGAGGGACTGGGGGTTACAACAGGCAAGCGCCGGCGAGCGACTAAGGGCTACGTGTATCGCGGGCTCTTTCGTGTGGCGGATCACTGGCTGATGGTTGGGCAGGAAGGTTTCCGCATATGCCAGTTCAAGTTGCTCAAGATTACGTCTGAGCAGCTTCCGCATCCTCAGTCAGTGGACCCGTTGGCGGGTGCAGAGACGACCTTCGAGGAGCAGGCGCGTCGCTACATCTCGCAAGATCGGCTTGTGCGAGACTCCAAGGTCGTTAGCGATGTGAAGAAGCTTCACAACAACACCTGCCAGATCTGTAGCTCGCGGCTGATTGTCTCCCCAGAGGGCGAGGCGTACAGCGAAGCAGCGCACATACAGGCCGTTGGCAAGCCGCATTTCGGTGACGACCGGATTGAGAACGTTCTCTGCCTGTGCCCTAACTGCCATGCCCTGTTCGACCGGGGGGCGCTGCAGCTGACTGACGAGCTCAACGTGATCGATGGACTCACTGGGCAGTTCCGTGCGGCGCTTGCGCGGGTCAAGGGCCATAACATTGGCGTCGAATTCGCGCGCAAGCACCGGGAACGCTGGGCGGGAAGGCTCCTTTAGGACTCTCCTATCCCCCGTGGCACTCCGCGTACGGCTTGGCCGAGGTGCACCAGCAGGGGGAGGTGGGGGTGGGGGGCCAGGGGGTGGCTTTGCCGCGGGCTGCCAGGGTCGTCGCGTATTCCGGGAGGAGGGACGGGGAGGCCGGGGAGGTCTTCTCGGATGCCGCGAACGCCTCGTACGAGGGGACGCTGGCCGTGACGATGCCCAGGTTCGTGGTGCCCGAGGCGGCCAGGGCGCGCAGGGACGTCTCGATGTGCGTGAGGTGGGCCTCGTGGGAGGGGTATTCCGCCGTGAGGGTCGGGTAGCTGGTCAGGAGCTCGGCCAGTTCCCGCTGGGGCCAGTGCAGGATGGCCACCGGGAACGGGCGGGAGAGGGCCGCGCGGCGGTCGCCCAGTTCGGCGCGGAGGCGGGCGATCTCGGCGCGGAGCTCGGCCGGGTCGTCGGAGCCGAGGGCCCAGATGCGCTTGGGGTCGTGGAGCTCGTCCAGCGGGATCGGGCCGACGTGGCGGGTGTCGGCGACCATGTCCCAGTCGTCGTGCGGGAGTCCGAGGAGGCGGCGGACCCGGTGACGGCCCGTCAGGAGGGCCGTGGTGGCCGGGGTGAGGGGCGTGCTCTCGGTGATCAGGAGAGTGGCCGCCTGGGTGAAGCACTCCTCCGAGGCGGTCAACTCGTCGTGTGCTTCGAGGGCTTCCGCGATGACCTCCCAGGGTGCCGGGTCCGCGGGGGCCGCCGCACGGATCCCCTGGATGAGGGCGCGGGCCTCGGGCTCGTGGCCGTACTCCCACAGGTTTGCGGCCTGGAGCGCCTTGATCAGGTGCGGGTCGGCGGGTGAGGAGGCGAGGAGCTGGTCGTACAGCGCGCTGGCGCGGTCCCGGGCGTCACCCAGTTCGAGGTGGGCCGCGGCCTGGAGGAGCAAGGGCTCCTGGTCCTCGGGGTAACGGGTCGCCGTGCGGATGAGGCGCTCGGCTTCGGCGATGTGCTCGGCAGGCGTGTCAGGGCGCATGGTTCACACCGTACTGCCGCTGGTCTGTTGGCGGGGGAGGACTTAAGGTGCGGGCCGTGCGGGATCACATGCGTGTGGTGGTGCAAGGGGGTGGCCGGCGGGGGCGGCGCGCCGGTCTCGCCGGGGTGCTGTGGGGCGTCGCCGAACTGACCGTCACCGTGGGCGTGGTGGTGTTGTTGCTGGTGGTGCACCAGGTGTGGTGGACCAACCGGCAGGCCCTGGCCGCCGCGCACGAGCAGGTCCGGGAGCTGGAGCGGGACTGGACCGCCTCCCCTTCCGATTCCTCTCCCTCTCCCTCTCCCTCTCCCTCATCCGCCTCCGTCTCCGCCGGTTCGGCGTCGGCTCCCTCTGCGTCTCCTTCTCCGCGCCCTTCCTCCGCGAGCCCCGCCAAGCCGCCGCCGGCGCCTGCGCGGGAGTCGGCGTACGGGGTCCTGCGGATCCCGCGGCTCGGTGTCGTCGTGCCCGTTGCGCAGGGGGTCGACAAGCGGGCCGTGCTGGACAAGGGGTACGTCGGGCACTACCCCGGGACCGCGCAGCCCGGAGCGGAGGGGAACTTCGCGCTCGCCGGGCACCGCAACACCCACGGCGAGCCGTTCCGGTACATCAACCGCCTGCGGGCCGGGGACGAGCTGATCGTCGACGTACGGGGGCAGAGGTACACGTACGTGGTGGGGAAGGTTCTGGCGGAGACCGGCGAGCGGGACACCGGGGTGATCGCGCCCGTGCCGCGCAGTACCGTCCGGCCGGAGTACGGGTACAGCGAGCCCGGCGCGTACATCACGCTCACCACCTGCACGCCCGAGTACACCTCCAAATATCGGCTCGTGGTGTGGGGAACCTTGAGGCGATAACCCGCGTTCTTCTCTTTGTTGAGTACGGATCTTGGGAGGGGGCACCGCATGGCTCGGCATGATCGTGGGCGACTGCTGATGCCCCTGTTGATGTCCCTGCTCCTGTTTCCGGGGATTCTCGGGTTCCTCGGTGCGTTCGCCGGGGAGGGCGGGCTGGGCGCCGTCGTGGTCGCCCTCGCGACCACCGTCGCCGTGGGCGCCGCGGCCCTCGCAGCCCGCCTGGTACGGCCCGTGCCGCCGCACCGCATACGCACCGCGATCCGCGATCGCGAGCAGCGCACGGCGTTCCTGCCGCAGCGCGATCCCGATGCCTCCGGCCGGTCGCGGCCCAGGGCGCCCGGCCGGCCCGTCCCGACGGCCGCGTAGGGGCGCGCAGTACTCGCAGACGCGCAGTGCTTCCGAGTTCTTCCTTTCCTTTCCTTGCTGTCGTGCCCCTCGTGGGTCGTCGCGCCGAAATGCAGTTCTTTCGACGTTCGACGAGACCCTTCGGAGGGCCCGCGTGTCCGTATTCACTCATCTTGTTGCCGAGCTGGGCCGGCTCCTGGAGCCCGTACTGGCCGAGTCGGCCACCGCTGCCGCGATCGTCCTGTTCACCGTGCTCGTGCGGCTCGCCCTGCATCCGCTGAACCGGGCCGCGTTCCGCGGGGCGACCCCGGTGGCCGGCTGCCTGCCGGTGCTGCTCCAGCTGCCGGTGTTCTTCCTCATGTACCGGGCTTTCTCCTCGTCCGGCGAGCTGCTGGACCACCGGCTGTTCGCCGCCCCGCTCGGGGCCCGGTGGAGCGATGCCCTCGGGGAGGGCGGCCTCCTCGGGGCGCAGGGGCTGGTCTTCCTCGGGCTGTTCGCGGCCATCGCGGCGGTCGCCGCGTGGAGCGCCGTACGAGGGCGGCGGGCCGCCGCCGGGGCGCCGGTCCTCCAGCCGAAAGGCGAGCCCGGCGTCGCCGCCGAGGTGAGCGCCGAGCGGCGGGAGACGCTGCGCAAGCTGGGCGGCGTACTGCCCCTGCTGTCGTTCGGGACGCTGGTCACGGCGGCCGTGGTGCCGCTGGCCGCAGGGCTGTACCTGGTGACCACCACCGCATGGTCCGTGGCGGAGCGGGCCTGGCTCCAGCACCGCAAGGAGCGGCAGGCAGGGAAGCTCGTGCGTTCCAGTCCGTGAACAGGGTCTTGCGGATCGGTCGGGCATCTTGGAGGATCAACCAAATTCTCCGATGGCCGCAACCCATCGGCAGGCCCGGGCACGCCCTGGGCCGACCACTCACGACCACGGGAGAATGCCCATGAAGCTGCTGCGTGTCGGACCGGTCGGAGCGGAGCGCCCCGCCCTGCTCGACCAGGACGGAATCCTGCGCGACCTCTCCGGCCTGATCACGGATGTGGACGGCGCCCTGCTCGCCGACGACTCCGTGCTGTCCCGGGTGCGGGATGCGGCGGCGTCCGGCGGGCTTCCGGTCCTGGACGCGGAAGGCCTGCGGATCGGTGCGCCGGTCGGCCGGATCGGCAAGATCGTGGGCATCGGGCTGAACTACTTCGGGCACGCGGCCGAGATCGGTGCCGAGCCGCCGGCCGAGCCCATCCTGTTCCTCAAGGCCGCGGACACCGTGGCCGGCCCGGACGACACCGTGCTGATCCCGCGCGGCAGCGTGAAGACCGACTGGGAGGCCGAGCTCGGCGTCGTCGTCGGCAGCACCGCCCGCTACCTGTCCTCCGCCGCGGAGGGCCTGGCCCACGTGGGCGGATACACGCTGGTCAACGACGTCTCGGAGCGCGAGTTCCAGATCGAGCGCGGCGGCACCTGGGACAAGGGCAAGAACTGCGAGACGTTCACCCCGCTGGGCCCGTGGCTGGTCACCGCCGAGGAGGTCGGGGACCCGCAGGCCCTGGACGTGAAGCTGTGGGTCAACGGCGAGCTCAGGCAGGACGGCAACACCGCCGACCAGATCTTCCCGGTCGGCGAGGTCGTCCGGTACCTGAGCCAGTTCATGACCCTGTACCCGGGCGACGTCATCGTCACCGGCACCCCGGCGGGCGTGGCCATGGGCCAGCCGGAGCCGAAGCCGTACCTGCGGGCCGGCGACGTCGTGGAACTGGAGATCGAGGGGCTCGGCCGCCAGCGCCAGGAGTTCAAGGGCGCGTAACGGCGGGCGGTACGGACGAGGGGGCGGACCGTCCAGGGCGGTCCGCCCCCTCGTCCCGTACGGGTGGGTGCGTACGCGGCGCAGCTCAGCGCTGCCCGGCCGCGATCCGGTGGCGCCGGTCTGCCGGACGCCGCCCTCGTCCCGGGCCGCAGGTCACAGGCTGACGGTGACCCCGTCCCGGGACGACGTCCGCGCGGCCTCCAGCACGGCCAGGCACTGCGCCGCCTCGTGCGCGGTGACCGGCGCCGGGCCGCCCTCGCGCAGGGCCGCCGCCACCGCCGCGTAGTACGCGGGGTAGTCGCCCGGCACGGTCGGAACCGGGGTCCCGCCGCCGGTCAGCGGGGACTCGCCGGAGCCCACCCGGCCCCACAGGTGCTCGGGCTCCTCGCCCCACGGGGCCTCCCCGCTGCCCGGCCGCTGCCCGTCGCGCAGGGCCGCTTCCTGCGGGTCGAGCCCGTACTTCACGTAGCCCGCGCGGGAGCCCAGTACGCGGAAGCGCGGACCCAGCTGCGCAGTGGTCGCGCTGACGTAGAAGTGGGAGCGGACCCCGCTCGCGTGCGTGACGGCGATGAAGGTGTCGTCGTCCGCCTCGGCGCCGGGGCGGCGCACGTCGGTCTCCGCGTAGACCCGTACGGCCGGACCGAACAGCACCAGTGCCTGGTCGACGACGTGGCTGCCGAGGTCGTACAGCAGGCCGCCGACCTCCTCCGGGGCCCCGGACTCGCGCCAGCCGCCCTTGAGCTGGGGGCGCCACCGCTCGAAACGGGACTCGAAGCGCTGGATCTCGCCGAGTTCGCCGTCGGCGATGAGGCGGCGCAGGGTGAGGAAGTCGTTGTCCCAGCGGCGGTTCTGGAACACGGACAGGAAGGTGCCGGTCTTCTCGGAGAGGGCGGCGAGTTCGCGGGCCTCGGCTGCGGTCGCGGCGAGCGGCTTGTCCACGACGACCGGGATGCCGGCGTTCAGCGCGGCCGTGGCGAACGGGACGTGGGTCTTGTTGGGGGAGGCGACGACGACCAGGCCGACGGCGGGGGTGAGGTCCCAGAGCTCCTGCGCGGAGCTCACGATCCGGACGTCGGGGTACGCCCCGCGCGCGTCCGCCTGCCGGCCGGGGTCGGCGGTGACGACGGTGTCGAGGACCAGCCCGTCGGTGGCCGAGACGAGCGGCGCGTGGAAGACGGAACCGGCCAGTCCGTAGCCGATGAGGCCGACGCGGAGGGGGGTGGTGGTGGCGGTCATGGGCCTACTTTGGCAACAGTGTTGCCTAAGTGCAAGGAGGGTGGACAATGGAGAGGTGGACTGGGAGAGCAAGGGCAACGGAAGCGGCGTGAACCTACCGGCGCTGCGCGGGCACAACGACGCGCTGGTGCTCGGCCTGCTGCGCGAGGCGGGCGTCGAAGGCCTCAGCCGCGCCGACCTCGCGGCCCTCACACGTCTCACCCCGCAGGCCGTCAGCAAGATCGCGGCTCGGCTGCGGACGGAGGGGCTGGTCGCCGAAGCCGGGCGCGGTGCGTCCACCGGGGGCAAGCCGCGGACGCTGCTCCGGCTGGCCTCGGGTGCCCGGCACGCCGTCGGCGTCCACGCGGACCGTGACGAGCTGCGGGCGGTATGGGTGGACCTCGCGGGCACCGTCGTCGAACGGTTCCGAGGCCCCCTGGACTTCAGGGCCGGACCGGAGGTCGCTGCGGAGGAGGTCGCAAACGCCGTGTTCCGGCTGTGCGGGGAGGCGGGGACGCGGTCCCTGCTGGGCGTGGGCGTCGCCGCGCCGGGGCCGCTGGACTGGCAGGCCGGCGTACTGGGGCGGGTGACGGGACACCCCGACTGGGAGGGGTTCCCGCTGCGGCAGGCGGTGGCGGAGCGGCTCGGACCCGACGCCCCGCCGGTGGTGCTGGACAAGGACACCAACGCGGGCGCCGCCGCCCCCGGCCGCCGGGCCTTCGGAACCTCGCTCTACCTGCACCTGAGCACCGGCTTGGGGGCCGGGCTCCGGCTCAACGGAGAGGTCTACCGGGGGGAGCGGTCCGCGGCCGGGGAGTTCGGACACCAGGTTCTGAGCCTGGACGGCCCGCTCTGCCGGTGCGGAGGCCACGGCTGCGCGGAGGTGCTCTGCCTCGCGGCGGTGGACCGCGGCGACCTCCCGGAGGCGGCGCGGATCCTGGGCGAGGGCGCTGCGAACGTGGTCGCGCTGCTGGACGTGGACCGGGTGTGGCTCGGGGGACGGGTGGTGGACTCCGCCCCGGAGGTCTTCACGGAGGGCGTCCGCCGCGTCCTGGCGGCCCGCACCCTGGGCGGCCCGATTCCGGAGGTCGAGGCGTCCGAGGACGGCGTCGCCGAGGGCGCGGCGGAACTGGCCCTGGCCCCGCTGTTCGGCCGCGTGCGCTGAGGCTCCACCGCCCGACCCGACGTCATGCAAGAAGCCGGCCCTGCGTGTTGGGGTTGAGCCGGTGCTGCGGCTGAGGGGCGCGCGGTGCCGGCGCCGGTGTCGGTGCCGCCCGGTGGTTGGTGCGTCGCCCGCGGCGAGCCCGTGGGGGCGTCGGCGGTGGCCCGGCTCGGTGGCCCGGCTCGGTGGCCCGGCTCGGTGGCCCGGCTCGGTGAGCCGGCTCGGTGGGCCGATCAGGCGTAAAGCGCGGGACTCGGGCGCGGCAGGGGTCGGGGTGATGCGGGGGCGTGGGAGGGTGCGGGGAGGCCGGGGTGATTGTCGCCTCGTCCGACCATCCTCCCGTCCGGCGAGCAGCGAAGGGTCTTCCATGCGACTGCGCAAAGCCCTTGCCCTTTCCGCAGTCCTGGCCGCCCTCGCCGCGCCGCACGCGGCCGCGGACGTGGGCAACGGCGGCGCCCGACCGGCGCCGGCGCTGCCGTCCCGGATGGAGGCCACCTGCGGCGACGGGAAGAGCAGTGCCTTCCCCATCGGCGCGCGGATCCGCGGCGGGCCGGCTGTGTACCGGACCGGCGGCGGGCCGCAGACCTGGCTCCTGGACCTCACGAACACGACGAACTCCGAGTGCACCGCCATCCACCCCGTCGTGGTGTTCACGGACAAGGACCGCGCGCTGCTGCCCGCCCACTTCCGGATGGAGTTCGAGGCCCCCGGGGGGACGTTCCCCGTCAGCTTCGAACGCAGCGACCGCGACGAGATCATCGCCGTTTTCGACGGGGGCGAGGCCTTCTCCGGCTTCGCCGTGCGGGCCGGCGGCACCCTGACCGTCAAGGTCGGTCTGGCGTTCGCCCCCGACACGCCCCCCGGCGAGGTCGTCGCCGACGCCGCCCTCGTCCAGCGCCGGGGCGACGACGGCGACTGGGTCGGCGAGTCCGGTGGCTACCGGTTCTCCGTCGAGGGCCCCGAGGAGACCGGCTCGCTCGCGCACACCGGGCCCGGCGGCTGGATGTACGGCGCCGGCGAGGCGGGCGTCCTCGCGCACACCGGGCCCCGCGGCTGGATGTACGGCGCCGGCGCGGCGGGTGCCCTGGCCTGCGGCGCCGGGCTCCTGCTGGCGGCCCGGCGGCTGCGGACTCCCGCGCGCTGATCTCCGTACATCCGGCCCGCGTACAGTCCGAGGGTGGAAGAACAGAACCGGCACCACCGCCCCGGCTCGCCCGTCCGATCCGGTATCCCGGAGCACGGCCGCATCCCCAAGTACTACGCCGTCAAGGCCCGGATCGCGGACCTGATCGACGACCTCGGCGAGGGCGGCCTGCTGCCCACCGAGCGCGATCTCGCCGAGCGGTACGAGGTGTCCCGGGAGACCGTGCGGCAGGCCCTGCGCGAGCTCCTGCTGGAGGGCCGGCTCCGCCGCTCCGGCCGCGGTACGGTCGTCGCCGGCCCGAAGCTCGAACAGCCCCTGTCGCTGGCGAGCTACACCGAGGGCGTACGCCGCCAGGGCCGCCGGCCCGGCCGCAATCTCATCGGGCTGGAGCGGTTCTCCTGCCCGTCCGAGCTGGCCCCCGGCATCGGCGCCGAGCCCGGCGAGCCCGTCTGGCACCTGGAGCGCGTCCTGCTCGCCGACGACGAGCGGGTGGGCCTGGAGAGCACGTACATCCGGGTGGCGCGGGCGCCCCGGCTGGACACCGAGTTCCAGCCGGACTCCTCCTTCTACGGCTACCTCCTCGACCGGCTCGGCATCTCGTTCGGGGACGCCGACGAGAAGCTGGAGACCGTCCTCGCGACCCCCCGCGAGGCCCTGCTGATCGGCACCCCGCCCGCCCTCCCCATGCTGCTCATCCACCGCTTCTCGCGGGACCGGGACGGGCGCCCCCTGGAGCGGGTGCGTTCGCTCTACCGTGGCGACCGGTTCAGCTTCACGGCCCACCTGCGGCCCGAATAGCCCCGAGCAGATCGCCGCCAAGATGGCGAAAAGGGGCATGAGCGCATCACGATAAGGTAACGGGTCTAGTCCGAGTGTCGAGGGCTGTTCACCGTCCCGTTGCCGCTCCGATCCCCCCGGTCCACGGGCCGCGACGACCGTGGACCGCGTGAGAGTCATAGTCGTCGGAGGCGGCGTGGTCGGCACCATGCACGCCTGGCAAGCAGTCCAACGCGGCCACGAGGTCGTCCAGATCGAGCGAGAAGCGGAGGCCCGCGGCGCATCGTTGCGCAATTTCGGCCAGATCTGGGTCAGCGGACGGGCCGGGGGCGAGGAGCTGGAGACCGCCCTGCGCGCCCGTGAGCTCTGGGAGCGGATCGGCGCGGAGGTGCCCGGCCTGGGCTTCCGCGCGATCGGCTCCCTCACTCCGGTCCGCACTGCCCGCGAGTACGCCGTCGCCGAGGCGGCCGCCGCCCGCCCCGACGCCGCCGCCCGGGGCTACGAACTGGTCACCGCCGCGGAGGCGCGGAAGATCAACCCCGCCCTGCGCGGAACCTTCGAGGCCGCCCTGTGGTGCGAGCGGGACGCGGCCGTCGAGCCGCGCACCGCCCAGCTCCACCTGCGCGAGGCCCTCCGGGCGACCGGCCGGTACACCTTCCTGCCCGGACGGGAGGTGCGCGAGGTCGTCGGGAACGGCGCCGTCCGCGACGACCACGGCGACGTCCACCAGGGCGACGCCGTCATCCTGGCCACCGGCGCCTGGCTGTCCGGACTGGTCCGCGAGCTGGCGCCCGACCTGCCCGTACGCCGCGTCCGGCTGCAGATGATGCAGACCGCCCCCCTCGGCGAGCCGCTCACCACCTCCATCGCGGACGCCGACAGCTTCCGCTACTACCCCGCGTACCGGAGCCACGCCCTCGACGCCCTCAACGCCGGGCAGCCGCAGGCGCCGGTCGCCGCCGCGCACAGGATGCAGCTGCTCATGGTCCAGCGCCAGGACGGCGGACTGACCATCGGCGACACCCACGAGTACGAGCACCCCTTCGCGTTCGACACGCTCGAAGACCCGTACGACCACCTGACCGAGGTGGTCGAATCCTTCCTGGGCCGCCCGCTGCCGAAGATCAGGCACCGCTGGGCGGGCGTGTACGCGCAGTGCACCGACACCACCCGCGTCGTCCACCGCCAGCAGGTTGCCGACGGCGTCTGGCTGGTGACCGGACCCGGCGGCCGGGGGATGACCTGCTCGCCCGCCATGGCCGAGACCACCGCGAACGAACTGGGCTGGTAGAGAAGATGAGCGACACCGACACCGACACCGACAGCAACAGCAGGCGCGACCGCCGCAACCTGGTCGTCCTCGACATGGCCGGCACCACCGTCGCCGACGGCGGCCTCGTCGAGCGCGCCTTCGAGCGCGCCGCCGAACGCCTCGGCGTCGAGCCCGGCACCGCCGACCACGACGCCAAGCTCCGGTACGTCCGCGACACCATGGGCGAGTCGAAGATCTCCGTCTTCCGCCACCTCTTCGGCGCGGAGGAGCTCGCCCGGCGCGCCAACTCCGCCTTCGAGGAGGCGTACGGCGACCTCGTCGACAGCGGGCTCATCGCTCCGGTCCCCGGCGCCCGCGAGGCCATCGAGAAGCTCCGCGCCGACGGCCGCACCGTCGTCTTGACCACCGGCTTCGCCCGCGTCACCCAGGACGCCATCCTCGACGCCCTCGGCTGGCAGGGCCTGGCCGACCTCACCCTCTGCCCCGCCGACGCGGGCGGCCGCGGCCGCCCGTACCCCGACATGGTCCTCGTCGCGTTCCTGCGCACCGGCGCCGTCGACGACGTACGGGACGTCGTGGTCGCGGGCGACACCGCGTACGACATGCTCGGCGGCCGCCGCTCCGGCGCCGGGACCGTGGCCGGAGTCCTGACCGGCGCCCACGACCTCGCGGCGCTCACCGCACACGGCGCGACCCACGTCCTCGGCTCGGTCGCCGAACTGCCCTCGCTCCTGCTGGAGTCGCCGTGAGCGGCATCCGCTTCGAGGCGGTGTCCGTCGCGTACGGCGGCAACACCGTGCTGGACCGGCTCGACCTGACCGTCGAGCCGGGCGAGGTCATGGCACTGCTCGGCCCCTCCGGATCGGGCAAGACCACGGCGCTGCGCGCGGTCGCCGGCTTCGTACGGCCTGCCGCGGGCCGGGTACTGATCGGCGGCCGGGACGTCACCGCCCTCCCGCCGCACAAGCGCGGCATCGGCATGGTCGTCCAGCAGTACGCGCTCTTCCCGCACATGCGGGTGGAACAGAACGTGGCGTTCGGCCTCAAGGCGCAGAAGGCCCCCAGGGCCGAGATCCCGGGGCGCGTCGCCGAAGCCCTGGAGATGACCGGGATGGCGGCGTACGCCAGGCGCCACCCGCGCGAGCTCTCCGGCGGGCAACAGCAGCGCGTGGCGATCGCCCGCGCGCTGGCGATCCGGCCCGGGGTGCTCCTGCTCGACGAGCCGCTGTCCGCGCTCGATGCGCAGCTGCGCTCCGGAATGCTCGCCGAACTGGCCCGGCTGCACCGCGAACTGCCCGACGTATCGATTCTGTACGTCACGCACGACCAGGTGGAGGCGCTGACGCTCGCCGACCGGATCGCGGTCATGGACAAGGCCCGGCTCCAGGACTGCGGCACCCCGCAGGAGCTGTACCGGGCGCCGCGCACCGAGTTCACCGCCTCCTTCGTCGGCAACGCCAACCTGCTGCCGGTGACCGTCGCCGACTCCGGGGCGCTCTTCGCGGGCCGGGAGCTGGAGCTGGACCGCGGGCGGGCCGTGCCGGGCGCGAGCGCGACCCTGTGCGTACGGCCGCACCTGCTCGGCCTCGGGGACGGCCCCAACGCCCTGGCCGGCACGATCACCGAGGTGCAGTGGCGGGGCTCGACCCACCGGCTGTACGTCGACGTCGGCGGCCACCGCGTCAAGGCGGACCTGCCGGAGCTGCGCGAGACGCCCGCGCCGGGCGACAAGGTGACACTGCACTTCGAACCGCGCGACGCGGTCCTGCTGTCGGCGGGGGTGTCCGATGGCTGAGGCCACGCCGCCGGCCGCTGCCGTGGCAACTGCACCGCCGGATGCGGAGCCCGGTCGCCCGGCCGGAACCGGGCCTGCGGTCGTGCCGGTCGTGCCGGCCGTGCCGGCCGTCAAGGCCGGGGCGGCACAGGGCCGGGGCCGCTCGCTGCGGCTGCCGCGCGGGGGGATCTGGGCTGTGCCGCCCGTGGCCTTGCTCGCGCTGGTCTTCCTCTATCCCCTCGCGCTGGTCGTCCAGCAGTCCCTCACTCCCGAGAACGGCGGCGGAGCCTTCGACGCGTACGCCTCCGTCTTCCGCTCCCGCGCCTTCCGCGAGGCGCTCGGGACCACGGTCTGGCTGGCCGCCGGCGCCACCGCCGGCTGCCTCGTCCTCGGCTTCGTGCTCGCGCTGGTCATCGCGTTCGTCCCGTTCCCCGGGGCCCGCGGTGTCGCGAAGTTCATCGACGTGTTCCTCTCCTTCCCCTCCTTCCTCATCACCCTCGCCCTTCTCTTCATCTACGGCACGGTCGGCATGGCCAACGGGCTCTGGACCGACGTGACCGGCACCGCGGAGGGGCCGTTCCACTTCCTCACCACCCCCTGGGGCGTACTGCTCGCGGAGATCACGTACTTCACGCCCTTCGTGATGCGCCCGCTGCTGGCCGCCTTCTCCCAACTCGACACCGCGCAGCTGGAGGTGGCATCCTCGCTCGGCGCGAAGCCCGCCCGGATCATTCGGCGGGTGATCCTCCCCGAAGCGCTCCCGGCGCTCGCCGCCGGCGGCAGCCTCGTCCTGGTCATGTGCCTCAACGAGTTCGGGATCGTCCTGTTCACCGGCGCCAAGGACGTCACCACGCTCCCGATGCTCGTCTACGGCAAGGCGATCCTCGAATCCGACTACGCGGCCGCCTGCGTGGTCGCCGTCGTCAACATCGCGATATCCGTCGGCCTGTTCGGCCTCTACCGGGTGGTGAGCAAGCGTGCTGGTGCATAGCAGGACCGGCCGCTGGGCCGCCTGGGCCCTGTTCGGCCTCCTCTTCCTGCCCCTCTTCGCCCTGCCCCTGCTCGTCGTGGTGGCCGCGTCGTTCTCCACCCACTGGTCCGGCGCCTTCCCCTCCGGCCCGACGACCGGGAACTACGCCTCCGCCGTCCAGGGGGAATCCCTCCAGGCGCTGACCACCTCGCTGGTCACCGCCCTCGCGGCCAGCCTGCTCGCGCTCACCGTCGGCACCTGGGCCGCGCTGGCCGCAGCCGGGCTGAAACGGCACGGAAAGCGCTCCTTGGACGCCCTGTTCATGCTGCCCGTCGCCGTGCCGTCCGTGGTCGTCGGCCTCGCCGTCCTGGTCGCCTTCAGCAAGCCCCCGCTGCTGCTCAACGGCACCAGCTCAATCGTGATCCTGGCGCACACGATTCTTGTCACGGCGTTCGCCCACCAGTCGGTTTCGGCCGCCATGGTTCGTCTCGACCCCGCGTACGAGCAGGCGGCGGCCTCCCTGGGCGCCCGTCCCGCGTACGTGCTGTGGAGGGTCAAGCTGCCCCTGCTGCTGCCGTCCCTCACGGCGGCCGCCGGACTCTGCTTCGCCCTGTCCATGGGCGAGCTGAGCGCCACGATGATGCTGTACCCGCCGGACTGGACGCCCCTCCCCGTCCGGATCTTCACAGCCACCGACCGCGGTTCGCTCTTCGGCGGCTCCGCCGTCGCCGTGGTCCTGATGGCCGCCACCCTGCTGGTCCTCCTGGCCGTCTCACGCATCCGCACCAGAGCCACGTACCGCTGACTCCCTTTCCCCGTGAGGAAGTTCCATGTCCAGAAACCGCATGCTGCTGCGCGTCACCGCCTCCGCAACCGGCAGCCTCGCCCTCGCCGCCGGCCTCACCGCCTGCGGCGGATCGTCCTCCTCCACCGACTCCAAGGGCGGCGGCGAGAAGATCGTCACCGTCTACAGCGCCGACGGCCTCAAGAGTGACAAGGGCGACGGCTGGTACGACAAGGTCTTCGCCGACTTCACGAAGAAGACCGGCATCGAGGTCAAGTACGTCGAGGGCGGCTCGGGCGAGATGGTGCAGCGTGCCGTCCGCGAGAAGACCAACACCCAGGCCGACGTACTGGTCACCCTGCCGCCGTTCATCCAGCAGGCGGACGGCAAGGGCCTGCTCCAGGCCTACAAGCCGCAGGGTTCGGACAAGGTCAACGGGGCGGACAAGGCCGCCGACGGCAAGTGGACCTCGGTCGTCAACAACTACTTCGGCTTCGTCTACAACAAGAAGGAGCTCGCCGAGGCGCCCGAGACCTGGGAGGAGCTGCTGGACGCCAAGTACAAGGGCAAGCTCCAGTACTCGACCCCGGGCGTCGCGGGCGACGGCACCGCCGTCCTCGTCAAGTCGATGCACGACTTCGGCGGCAAGGAGCCGGCGATGGAGTACCTGAAGAAGCTCCAGGCCAACAATGTCGGCCCGTCCTCCTCCACCAGCAAGCTCGCGCCGAAGACCGACAAGGGCGAGCTGCTCGTCGCCAACGGCGACGTCCAGATGAACTTCGCACAGTCCAAGTCCATGCCGAACCTGGGCATCTGGTTCCCCGCCAAGGACGGCGGCAAGCCGACCACCTTCGCCCTGCCGTACGCCGCCGGCCTGGTGGACAGGGCCCCGCACACCGAGAACGGCAGGAAGCTCCTCGACTACCTCCTCAGCGAGGACGCCCAGAAGCTGGTCAGCGCGGTCGGCGGCGGCTTCCCGGCGCGCACCGACGTCAAGCCGACCGACGCCAACGCCGTCGAGCTCACCAAGCTGATGACCGGCGTCGAGGTCTTCGAGCCGGACTGGGCCGACATCGACAAGAACCTCGCCGGCCACGTCGACGCGTGGAAGTCGGCAACCGGCAGCTGACCGGTTGCACGGACCGTCGACGACGTCAAGATCGGCTGATCCGGCCCCGCGGTCCGGGCTGTGGACGCCGAAAGCGTCCACGGCCCGGCCCCGATAGGGTCGTACAGACCAGCGGTCACAGGTCAGAGGGTCACGGCCACCGAGAGCGGAGAACAGTCCAGTGGCAGAGCGCAAGCCGATCGAATCCTGGCTCACCGACATGGACGGGGTCCTCATCCACGAGGGCACCCCGATCCCCGGCGCCGATGCCTTCATCAAGCGGCTGCGCGAATCCGGCAAGCCCTTCCTGGTCCTGACCAACAACTCCATCTACACCCCCCGCGACCTCCAGGCCCGGCTGTCCCGCATGGGGCTCGACGTCCCCGTCGAGAACATCTGGACCTCGGCGCTGGCCACCGCCAAGTTCCTCGACGACCAGCGCCCGGGCGGCACCGCGTACGTCATAGGCGAGGCCGGCCTGACCACCGCCCTGCACGACATCGGCTACATCCTGACCGACCACGAGCCCGACTACGTGGTCCTCGGTGAGACCCGGACGTACAGCTTCGAGGCGATGACCAAGGCGGTGCGCCTGATCAACGCGGGCGCCCGCTTCATCTGCACCAACCCCGACGAGACCGGCCCCTCCACCGAGGGCCCGCTGCCCGCCACCGGCGCCGTCGCCGCACTGATCACCAAGGCGACCGGCAAGCAGCCGTACTTCGCCGGCAAGCCCAACCCGCTGATGATGCGGACCGGCCTGAACGCCATCGGCGCGCACTCCGAGAGCAGCGCGATGATCGGCGACCGGATGGACACCGACGTCCTGGCCGGGCTTGAGGCGGGGATGCAGACCTTCCTCGTACTGACCGGACTGACCTCCGTCGAGGACACCGAGAAGTTCCCGTACCGCCCGACCAAGACCGTCGACTCCATCGCTGACCTGGTCGATCTCGTCTGATCCGAACGGGTCAAGCGCGTGGCGCTCCGGATGCGGAGCGCCGCCGCGCGCGTGAATCTCCTTGATGAGGAGGTTCACCATGCGCAGTGCTCTGATCGCTCTCCGTGCCACCGGGGTGGCCGTCGCCCTGACGGCCGTGACCGCCGTGTCCTCGCCCACCGCCCTGGCGGGCGAGGAGAACCGCAGCGGCGTCACGGTCGATCCGCACCAGGCCGAGCTGGGCGCGCAGGTCAAGCTGCGCGTCCGCGGCTGCGAGGACAAATGGGCGTCCGCCAGGTCCGCGGTCTTCGTGTCGGAGGTCCACCTGTCGTCCGGGCACGACGGGGACAAGTCCCTGTCGGGCGACGCGATGGTCGGCTCGCACGCCCAACCCGGCCGGCACGAGATCCGGGTGAAGTGCGACGGAGGCGAGGACCGCGTACGCGGCTCCATCGAGGTCGTCCGCCGCCGCGACGACCACGAAAAGGACCGGGACCGGGATCGCGACCGCGACCGGCCGAACCCCCACCAGTCGCCCGTCCGGCCGGTCCACGCGGGCGGCGGCGGCATGTCCGCCGAACTCGCCGAGACGGCCCGGGCGGCCCAGGCCCGGGACCAGGTCGCGGCGGCCGAGAAGAACCACGGAGGTGACGGCCCCGGCCTCCCGCACACCGTGGTCGGTGCCGTGCTCGCCGCCGCGGCCACCCTGGCCGTCGCGTTCCGGGCACTGACCCTGCGCCGGCGCCGCAGCGGCGAGTGAGGGCCCGCCGGTGACGGGCTCGGGGGAGCCGAAGTCCTCCGGCGGCGGGCGGCTGCTGACCTTCGCCGCGTGGTCCGTACTGGTGCTCGGCCTGTGGTTGTGGGGCCGCGAGATCACCGGCGTCCCGCCGAGCCCGTCAGCCGGGATGGCCGGAGAGTCGGCGATCCCGGTTCCCGGGCTGCCCGCCGCGCACGCCCCGCTGGCGGCGTCCGTGCCCGCACGGGTCGACGTGCCGTCGCTGGGCATCCGGGCCCCGGTGATCTCCCGGGGTCTGGACGCCCGAGGCGCGATCGAGCCGCCGCCGTTCGAGCTTTCCGGCACGGTGGGCTGGTGGGGCGGCGGCGCCAAGCCTGGCGAGGCCGGCGCCGCGCTGATGGTCGGGCACGTGGACACGGTGTCGAAGCCGGCGGTGTTCTTCGGCCTGAGCTCGGCGCAGCCGGGCGGCAAGGTCCGGGTGCTCCGGACGGACGGATCGGTCGCCGAGTTCACGATCGATGACGTACGGGTCTACGAGCGCGCGCGCTTCGACGCGCACCGGGCGTACGGCCCGCGGATCGCGGGCCGGGCCGAACTGCGCCTGGTGACCTGCGGGGGCACGTACGACAAGGCGGCCAAGGAGTACACGGCGAACGTGGTGGTCTCGGCCTATCTGACGGGAATGAGCGCCGGTGCCGGTGTCGGTGCCGGAACAGGAGCCGGAGCGGGGGCGGGAGTCCGGCCCGGCGCGGCGGCGTGAGGCGACGCGCGCACGGTCGCGCGCACCTGGCCCCGCCGCCGGCCGGTCCGGCCCTCGACCGCGCGGGCGCGTCCGGACCGCGGGAGGAGTCCGGGACCCGGCGCGGGAGACCCGCCCGCCGCTCTAGGGCCGGAGGGCATGACGAAGAAGCCCCTCGCAGCTTTCGCTACGAGGGGCTTCCCCTTGTCTGTGCGCCGCCAGGGACTCGAACCCCGGACCCGCTGATTAAGAGTCAGCTGCTCTAACCAACTGAGCTAGCGGCGCTTGCTGACAGGGAAAACTCTACCCCACCTCCAGCCGTGCTCGTGACCAGCCGCGCCCGGCTTATCCGATTAGCTCACGTTTGAGGGGTTTATCGTGCACGATATGTCTGGGCCGAGCCGAATCTGACGCCCCGACAGATGAATGGCCCGCCGGACCAGCGACGAGCAGGGGAGTGGACGGAACCGCATGACGATCCAGCCTCCGATGCGTGTGCAGATGCCTGCATCGATGCCGATGCCCGTTTTCGAGGAGTACGAGCCCGCAGTCGACTGTGTCTGCCCGGGCTGCGCGCACCGCCGTCGGGCTCTCGCCCGCGCGCGGGCCATACCGCTTCGTGACGGGGGCCACCCGGCCGCCCGCGGGGCCCGCCGGGCGCTGGTGCTGGCCGCCGCGGCGGGCGTGGCCCTGGGCGGCGGATCGGCCGCACTGGCGGCGGCCATCCCCGTGCCCGGCTCGGAGCCGGTCTCCCTCGACGGCCCGGGCTCTGTCGACGGCTCGGGATCCGCCGACGGGCCCGGCTCCCCACAGGGCGGCCGGTCCCCGCTGCACGGCCGTCCGGCACCGGCGAAACCGGCGGGTGCGCCCGGGGCGCCGTCGGCGATCAAGCGGATCGACCGGACGTCGATCATCAACCGGGCGAAGCTGTGGCTCGACGCGCAGGTCCCGTACAGCATGTCCGCGTACTGGTCCGACGGCTACCGGCAGGACTGCTCCGGCTTCGTCTCGATGGCCTGGAACCTTGGTACGAACGAGTGGACCGGGAGCCTCGACAAATTCGCCACCAAGATCACCAAGGAGGAGCTGCTGCCGGGGGACATGCTGCTCTTCCACAACCCGGCCGACCCCAACAACGGCTCGCACGTCACCCTCTTCGGAGGATGGGTCGACGAGACGCGCACGCACTACATCGCCTACGAGCAGACGCGCCCGATCACGCGGAAGCAGGCCACCCCCTACGGCTACTGGAACAACGCGACGAAGTACCTCCCGTACCGGTTCAACGGGGTGACGGGCATCACCGAGGACCCGGCGACCGACCCGAAGCAGGCGGTCCCGACCGTCTTCCCCGGCGCCTCGCAGTTCGGCCCGGGCGCGAACAACGAGCACGTCGCCCAGCTGGCCCGGATGCTGATCGACCGGGGCGGCCGCCGCTTCTACCCCAAGGGGGCGAGCACGGTGTGGAGCGACGCCGACCGGCTGGCCACCCAGGCGTTCCAGAGCGCCCAGGACTGGACGGGCGCGGACGCCGACGGGATCCCGGGCGCGCACACCTGGCAGCTGCTGGTCGAACACAAGGGCAATGACATCTGGCCGACGGTGGACGCCGCGCCGGGCCCCGCCGGGGTGCCGGCCCTGCGCGGCCCTGCCGGGGTGCCGGCCCTGCGCGATCCTGCCGGGGTGCCGGCCCGGCCCGGCCCTGCCCGGGTGCGGGCCCTGCGTGGCCCTGCCGGGGTGCGGGCCCTGCGTGGCCCTGCCGGGGTGCCGGCCCGGCCCGGCCCCGCCGGGGTGCGGGCCCTGCGCGACCCCGCCGGGCTGCCGGCCTATCCGGGCCTTTCGGTGTTCCGCCCAGGGTCCTCCCACCCGCTCATCACCGCCCTTGGCCGCCAGCTGGTGAAGAAGGGCTTCGGCAAGAACTACCCATCCGGCCCGGGGCCCGCCTGGAGCGAGGCCGACCGCCGCAGCGTCGAGGCCTTCCAGCGCGCCCAGGGCTGGCGCGGAGCCTCGGCCGACGGCTATCCGGGCCCGGAGACCTGGCGCCGGCTGTTCGCATGACGGAGGCAAACATGTACCCCACGCGCACCACCTCGACGACGGGCACCTTCCGCGTGCCCCCGGCGGCAGCCGTGCCCCCGATCGCCCCGCTGCCCCCGCAGGCCCCGGTCCTGCGGGGCACGGGGGAGCTGTACGCGGCCCCGGCACGGGTCTCGACCGAGCCCGCCCCGGCATCCCCGCTCCCGCACGCGGCCCGGACAGGGCCCGCGCTCCCGTACGCGGTTCAGGCCGGTCCGGAGTCCGGGCCCGCCCCCGAGCCCGCGCTGGCGTACGCGGCTCAGGCCGGGCCCGCGATCGAGCCCGAGGCCGCTGTGACCCCGCCGCTGTACGCGGTTCAGGCTGGTCCGGAGTCGGGACCGGCCCCCGAGCCTGCGCTGGTGTATGCGGTTCAGGCCGGGCCCGCGATCGAGCCCGAGGCCGCTGCGGTCCCGCTGGCGTACGTGGTTCAGGCTGGTCCGGAGTCCGGGCCCGCCCCCGAGCCTGCGCTGCCGTACGCGGTTCAGGCCGGTCCGGAGTCCGGGCCCGCCCCCGAGCCTGCGCTGCCGTACGCGGTTCAGGCCGGTCCGGAGTCCGGGCCCGCCCCCGAGTCCGTGCCGGCGTATGCGGCTCAGGCCGGGCCCGCGGTCGAGGCTGCTGCGGCGGATCCCGCCGAGCCGGACCGGCCGGCCGGGCGGGCCTGGGTCACCGGTATCCCGGCCAGGCTGCTGGCCGTACCCCGCGAGGTCGCCCTGCCGCACGGCCGCCCGGCGGCGGACACCGCCTGGAGCGAGGTCCGGCCGGCCCGGATCCGGGTCGAGCCCGAGCCGGTGCACACGCCGGCCGGGGCCGTCGAGCGCGCCGAGTCGGGCGGGAGCCCGTACGGCCAGGAGCCCGATCCCCTGGTCTGCGTACCGGCCCCGGCGGTTCAGGGCCTCGACATCCCGCACCCGGCGCACGACGAGGCGTCGCACTCGGGCACGGCCACCCTGCGCCTGCGGGGCTTCGACGGCGCGGGTCCCGGGTACGCACCCCCGCCCCCGCACGGCCAGGTCTGGCCGCCGGCCGGCCCCGAAGCGGATGCCGGTGCCGGTGCCGGTGCCGGTGCCGGTGCCGTTGCCGGGCCGGTGGCGGACGGCCCCGCGCACCGGTACGGCGAGGGGTGGCCGCCCGCCGGGCCCCGGACCGCCCCCGCGCCCGCGGCCCACGGCCCCGCGCACCCGCAGGGCGAAACCGGGCCCGCAGTCCTGCACTTCCCGCAGCCGCACGCCGGTGCCGACGCCGACGCCGACGCCGACGCCGGTGCCGAGGCCGTCCGCGCCGACCCTCCGGCGGGCCCGGCCGAGCCCCCGCCCACCGGGGTGCCCGGCCCGGTCGCCGACATCGTCGCGCAGGCCGTGGCCCGCGGGATGGCCCGCGGCGCGGACAGCGGGGCGGAGCACGAGGGGGAGGACGCCCAGGACCTGCCCCGCCTCGCGCCGGTCCGCGGGGCCGCGGTCACCGAGGTGCCGGTGCGCCTCCCGTTCCTCGGGGAGGCCCGGGCCCAGACCGCGGCCCGGGCCGGAACCCTGTCCGAAATCCCGGCCGGACCCCGGGCCGGCGCACGAGCCCCGGATCCGGCCGACTCCCACGGCCCCGCCGCCGCGCCATGGGCCCGCGCACCCCGCCCCGCCCCCGGGCGCAGGGTTCCGCGCGGCGACGACCGGCTCCGGGAGCACCGCGGACCACTGCTGCCCGGCTGGGTCGGCGTGGGCGTCGGCGGGCTCGCCCTCGCCGGCTGCCTGGCGGTGCTCTGGCGGGCCGGAGCGGTCCCCGCGGTCTTCGTGGCCGCCTTCGGCGCGACGCCGCGCGCCTACCAGGGGCTCCGCGCCACCCACTGGCCCCCGCTCGCCTTCCTCGGCATCGTCGCGCTGCTCGCGCTCGGCGGACTGGGCCGCGTCAAGGCCGGCCACGCCTGGGTGCTCACCCTCTTCGGCCGCTACCGCGGCACGGTCCGCCGTACCGGGCTCACCTGGGTCAGTCCGCTCCTGCTGCGCCGCCGCGTCGACGTCCGGCTGCGACACTGGCGCAGCGATCCCATGCCGGCCGTGGACTCCGGCGGCCTGGCCCTGCAGGTCGTCGTCCAGGTCGTCTGGCAGGTCAAGGACACCGCCCGGGCCATCCTCGCCGTCGAGGACCACACCGAGTACCTGGCCGAGCAGGTCGAATCGGCGATGGCCCGGGTCCTGTCCCAGTTGCCCGCCGACGCCTTCCACGAGGACGCCCCGACGCTGCGCGACGCCGAAGCCGTCGGCGACGCCCTGACCCGGACGCTGGCGACCGAGACCGAGGCAGCCGGCATCGAGGTGTACTCGGCCCAGCCGACCCGGATCGAATACGCCCCCGAGGTTGCCGAGGCCATGCGGCGGCGCCGGGTCGCGGCCATCGACGCCAAGCACCGGGACACGGTGCTGACCTCGGTCGTGGACGCGGTCGACGACACGGTCCACCGGCTGACCTCGCGCGGGCTGGTCGAGCTCGACGACTACGAGCGCAAGGCCCTCGTGAAGGACCTCACCGTCGCCTTCTACACGGGGCGTCCGGAGTAGGGGGGCACCGCGAAGGCGGAAACCGATGAGCGAACGGGTGGCCGGAATCGACCGGGCCACCCGTTCTCTCATTGGTCTGGACATGGCCAACTCCCGTCAATAACCTGGTACTTGGTCTAGACCTGATCCCCGTATGTGCGCACGCTCTCGTCGAACTCCCCCCACGTTCAAGGAGCATCATGCGTCCTGTCCGCATGCCCGTTCACCTGCCCAGACGAGCCGGCGCCGCCGCGCTCGGCCTCGGTGTCGTCGCCGGCCTCGCACTGCTCACCGCCCCCACCGCGAGCAGCCACGGCTATACCGACACCCCCATCAGCCGCCAGAAGCTCTGCGCCAACAAGACCGTCTCCGACTGCGGCCCGATCCAGTGGGAGCCGCAGAGCGTCGAGGGCTACAAGGGCTTCCCGGCCGCCGGTCCGGCCGACGGGCAGATATGTTCCGGCGGCCACAGCGAGTTCGCGCAGCTCGACGACCCGCGCGGCGGCGCCTGGCCCACCACCAAGGTGACCGCCGGGCAGAGCTACGGCTTCCGGTGGCAGTTCACCGCCAACCACTCCACCACCGACTTCAAGTACTACGTCACCAGGAACGGCTGGGACCCCGCCAAGCCCCTCACCCGCGCCGCCCTCGAATCCCAGCCCTTCCTCACCGTCGCCTACAACGGCGCCCGGCCCGCCATGACCACCGTCCACCAGGGCACCATGCCGAGCGGCAAGACCGGCCGGCACATGATCCTGGCCGTCTGGACGGTCAACGACACCCCCATGGCCTTCTACTCCTGCTCCGACGTTCAGTTCTGACGGAACGTCAGCTACCCTCCCGCGGCATGCGGACGACACCCGGAACCGTCGCGGAGCTCATCGCAGGCCAATGGGGCGACCACCGGCCGGGGCTGAAGCACGGCGGCAGCACGCACACCGCCGTCCTCAGCCGCCACCGGACCGCCCAGGAGGCCGCCGCGCGCGCCGCGCTGCTCGTCGACCTGCTGCCGCCGGACGCCGAACCGCACGTCGGGGTGCTGCTCGACAACACCCCCGAGTTCCCGTTCTGGCTCGGCGCGGCGGCCCTCGCCGGGGCCGCCGTCGCCGGGATCAACCCCACCCGGCGCGGACCCGAGCTGGCGCGTGACATCCTGCACACCGACTGCCGGATCCTGGGTGGATTCAACTGATCGTTGCAACACCTCGTGGTGGAGGTGGAGTGATGGGTGTCGGTCCGCAACAGCGGAGGGTTCGTAAGTACCGGGGCCAGATGCCGTCGCCGGGCCGGCCGACGGTCGCCTGGCGTGAGGACCGAGTCCGGTTTTGGGCGGCGATCGCCCGGGGAGTCCGGACGGACGAAGCGGCGGCTGAGGCTGGGGTGTCGCCCGCGGTCGGGGCTCGTTGGTTCCGCCACGCTGGAGGCGTGGGACCAAACCTTTCACCATCGGTGTCGGGGCGCTACCTGTCGTTCCCGGAACGCGAGGACATCGCCATTTGGCAGGCTCAGGACCTTGGCGTCCGTGAGATCGCGCGCCGGCTGGGACGGTC
>NZ_JBEORW010000021.1:0-142063 GCF_040302565.1 Streptomyces sp. NPDC097981 | reverse complement strand
CTGGAGGCGGTTCTGGGCGGGGGCCCGCCAGATGTGGCAGACGGCGAGGGCGAGGGCGTCCGCGGCGTCGGCGGGTTTGGCTGCTCCAGGGTGTGCCGGCGGCCGCGGCGCAACCCGCCGGTCCACCGGTGCTGACAGGCAGCGCACCGGGCGCTACCGGGACCGTCCGCCCACGGTCGAACGGTCCCGCCACAGCCGCTTGAGCTGCGGGCGGCGGGCGCGCTGCGTGCGCGAGTGCCGGTCGAGCTCTTCCACGAGCCGTTCGGAGCGCTTCTCCACCCCGAGTTCATCCAGCACCCGGTCGGCGTCCGCGAGCAGGGCCCCGTAGAGCTGCCACGTCCCCGGGCGCGAGCGCGCCTCCTCCAGCAGGAGGCGTGCGGCTCGTTCGCGGCTGACCCGCGCCGCCGCGAGCTCCTGCGCCAGCCGGTCTTCCGCGTCCTGCGCACTCGTGGAGATCTGCGCGGTGATCAGCACGGCGAAGTTCTCGACGGCGATCGCCATGTGCCCGAACAGCTCCCGCAGGGCCTGCGCGAGGTGGTCCGGGAGGAGGGGCCCGTCCGTGCGCGTCCTGGCCAGGTCGGTCAGGGTGCGGCAGCAGACCCGCAGGAGCACGGCGCAGATCTCCAGCGTGTCGAGTCCCGTACGGAGCACCAGACGGAACAGGAGCCCCTCCTTCACCCTCGGATTGAGGCGCAGGCTGTCCTCGGCCTGCCGCAGCGCCGCGTCCACGTGCGCGATGTCGTTGTCCAGGCGTCGTGCCTCGTGCAGCCGGGCTGCCGCCTTCTCCACGGGGGTGTGCTCCGCGAGCTCGTCGCCGAGGTGGACCAGCAGCTCGTGCATGCGCCCGGCGAGCGAGGCGATCGCGTCGCTCGCCGGCGCCACCCACACGGGCGGCGCGAGGAAGATGTTGAACAGGAGCCCCACGACGGCCCCGATCAGCGTTTCCAGTACACGGTCCCAGGCGGTGGCCGCCACCTGCGTCACGCCGAGCACCAGCATTGCGCTGATCGCGACCTCGGGGACGAACTCGTCGACCCGGACAAGATGGCCGACGACGAGCGAGGTGAGGATGACCAGGCCCAGGCTCCACCAGGTGAGTCCGACGAGGGCGCTGAACCCGATGGCGACGAGGACGCCGGCGACGACCGAATTCACCCGGCGGACGCCGGTGGTGAGGGTGGTGTACAGGGTCACCTGCACGACGAGCAATGCCGTCAGGGGTGCGGTCAGCGGCGCCGGCTCGCTGCTGAGCCTGAGCGCGACGACGTAGGACACCACGGCCGCCGCCGTCGACCGGACGGCCTGTACGACGACAGGCTCGCGGCGGCGGCGAAAGAGGGAGCGTACGGTGACGATGACTTCCGGCATACGTGCCAGCCTTCCCGGACTCTGCGGCACCACGCGCCACACGGACCAAGACTCCACCACAGGACGCACAGGCCTCTCGGCCCCACCCGTGCCGAGTACGGCGTACGGCGTACGTTGTATTTCGACACGAGTGGCCCAGCCCCGGAGCCGGGCGTGCGGCCCGGGGCTAGTGTGGGTCGGGGGAGGTCGAGGGAGGTCGGAGCCGGTGTCGACGTCAAGCCATGAGGTGTTCGGGGCGCCGTGCTGGGTCAGCCTGATGGCCCGCGATCTCGATTCCGCACAGCAGTTCTACGGCGCCGTCCTGGGCTGGGGGTTCCGCCCCACCCGCCTCGGCGAGGGGTTCTCCGTCGCGATGCGCGACGGGGCTCCGGTCGCCGGTATCGGTGCGCTGGCCCGGCGTCTGGGGATCCCGGTGGCGTGGACGCCGTACTTCGCCGTGGACGACGCGGACGCCACGGCCGCCCGGGTGCGCGAGCGCGGTGCCACGATGGCCGTGGGCCCGCTGGCCTTCGGAACCGGGCGCGCCGCCCTCGCGGCCGACCCCGATGGCGCGGTCTTCGGGTTCTGGCAGGGCGAGGTGATTCCGGACTGGACGGCGCATCCCACCGGCGCCGCCGCATGGCTCGAACTGCGCACCCGTGACGCCTTCGCCGCCGCCGTGTTCTACGGCGAGGTCCTCGACTGGGCCTGTGAGCGCGTCGGGTGCTGTGACGTCTCCTACGAGCACGGCCACGTCGTCGTGCGCCGCGGCCGGGACACCGTTGCCCTGATCAGCGGCGGAGCCGTCGAAGAGGCCCCGGACCCGCAGGTCCGGCCGCGCTGGCACGTCCACTTCGACGTACCGGACCTGGAAACCGCCGTGGAGACCGCCACCCGGCTCGGCGGCCGGACCGTCACACCCGTCCACACCTCGGTCACGCACCGCCGGATCACCATGAGCGACCCGGACGGCGCCCTCTTCACGATCGTCACACCCCGGCGCCCGCCCGGAGACCGGCTCTAGCCGCACCGGACGGGCGGCCCCGGGGTCTGCCCGGGGCCGCCCGTCCGGTCTCCTCGGGTCCGCCGACCCGGGGGAACGAGCTAGCCGCGGGCGGCGAAGGCCTTGGTGAAGGCCAGCGGTTCCTGGACTATGGACGAGCACGTCGCGTCGGCCGAGTTCTTCGCACCGCCCGGGCACTGCTTGTCACGGGCGCCCGACCACATCGCGAGCCAGCCGAGTCCCTTGGACTTGGCGAAGTCCACGAGCTGGGTGGCGTCGTCCACCTTGAAGATCTCGCTGGAGACGTCGTTGACACCGATCATCGGCGTCACGGCGACCTTCTTCCACGCCGCCGCGTCGCTCAGGCCCAGGACGCCCTTGATCTGCGCCTGCGTCGCGGTGGCCGCCTGGATGGCGTAGCCGCCCATGTCGCCGCTGTACGCCGGACCGTAGTCCATCGCCATGATGTTGACGGCCGAGATCGCCACTCCGTTCTGCTTGGCATTGGCGATCAGGTCCACGCCGGGCTGGGTGAGCCCCTCGGGCATCACGGGCAGGGTGAACGAGACGTCGAGCCCCGGATGCGACTTCTGCAGCTGCGCGATCGCCTGCGCGCGGCGGGTGTTCGCCGCGGTGTCGGGCAGGGCCGCGCCCTCGATGTCGAAGTCCACCTTGGTCAGCCCGTACGTGTCCACCACCTTGCCGTACGCGGCGGCGAGACTGGCGGGGGAGGTGCACACCAGGCCCAGCTCGGAGCCGGCCGCACCGCCGAACGACACACGGACGTCCCCGCCCTTGGCGCGCAGCGCGGCGATCTGCGAGGCGACCCGGTCGGCGTCGAGGGCCGTGACGCCGCCCCAGAGCGGGGAGCAGGCGCCGCCGGAGGTGATGAAGGCGAGGTTGAACTCCTTCACCCCCGTCTTCGAGGCCGTGTCCAGCAGGTCGAACGCCGGGTAGAGCGAGGTGTCCACGTACGGCGCGAACCCGGCCGGCGTGGTGGTGCCGCCGCCCGGGGGCACGGTCGCGGTCGGCTTCGCGGTGGCCGTCGCCGTCGCCGTCGCCGTCGCAGTGGCCGTGGCCGTCGGGGCGGCCGTCGGCTTGGCGGTGGGCGAAGCCGAAGCCGTCGGCGCGGTAGTGGGCCGGCCGCTCGGGCTGGGCGTCGGCCCGGTGGCCGGGGAGCACTTCTCCTTGTTGATCAGGCACCCCGTCGGATTGCCCGCGCTCGCGCCCGAGTTGGTCACGAACCCGACGGTGACCGAGCTGCCGGCCGCGAGCCCGCCCGTGTCCCACCGGGGCGGCTTGACCGTCACGTGCTGTCCGTTGACGGTGTGTTCGCCGTTCCAGAGGGAGGCGAGCGACGTGCCGGCGGGCAGGTCGAATTCGAGGGTCCAGTCCTTGAGGGTTCCGCCGCTGCGGTTGGTGATGACGTACTGCCCGGTGTAGCCGGTGGTCCAGCTGCTCGCCTTGGTGAAGGTCGCGCCGACCGACGCCGCCTGTGCGGTACCGGTCAGCACCAGGGCGGTGCCCCCGACTGCCGCCGCGACGGCCAGCGCCGCGCCCGCCTTCACCTTCGTGCTCGTCGTACGGCGATGGGAAATGCCAGCCATGAGGACCTGCCTCTGTGTGGGGATGAGGTTCGAGCAGCACGCTAGCGACCGGAAAACGGACAAACGTGCGGTTCGGGCCCCAGGTCCGAGATCTTGAGGCTGGCTTAAGGGACGGATCGGGGAGCGTTAATGACCGTCAGCGTTTCAGGTGGGCCAGCACCGCCAGGACCCGGCGGTTGTCGTCCGGGGACGGGCCGATACGGAGCTTCGTGAAGATGCCGGCCGTGTGCTTGGCCACGGCGCTCTCGCTGATGTGCAGCACCCCGGCTATCGCCGCGTTCGACCGGCCCTCGGCCATCAGCTCCAGCACGTCGTGCTCGCGCGCGGTCAGCCCGTCCGTCAGCCCCCGGGCGTCACCGCGCGCCAGCAGCTTCGCGATGACCTGCGGATCCATGACCGTACCGCCGGCGGCCACGCGGCGGACCGCGTCGACGAACTGGCCGGTGTCGGTCACCCGGTCCTTCAGCAGATAGCCGACGGCGCCGGCGCCGTCTGCCAGCAGCTCGTTCGCGTAGAGCTGCTCGACGTACTGGGACAGCACGAGGACGGGCAGGCCCGGATGTCTGCGCCGCGCTTCCAGCGCTGCCTGCAGACCCTCGTCGGTGAACGTCGGCGGCAGCCGTACGTCGACCACCGCCACGTCCGGCGCGTCGTCCAGCAGCGCCCGTAGCAGCGCAGGGCCGTTGTCCACTGCCGCCACCACCTCGCAACCGTGGTCCTGGAGGGTGCGTACCAGCCCGTCCCTCAGCAGGAAGAGGTCTTCGGCGAGGACAACGCGCATGGAATCTCCATCGTCACGGTGGTCGGGCCGCCCTGCGGGCTGTGCAGGACGAGGATGCCGTCGAAGGTACCCAACCGGCGCCGGACACCGCGCAGTCCGGTGCCACCCGCCGACTCGTCCGCACCGCCACGTCCGTCGTCGGCGACCGCGATCCGCAGCAGCGCACCCTCGCGGTGTTCCAGGAGCACGCTGACGCACCCGGCGCCGGAGTGCTTCGCCGCATTGGCCAGCAGCTCGTTGACGGCGAAGTACGCGGCGGATTCCACCGGCGCCGGCAGGCGGCCCGGCAGCCGGTCGTCGACGTGGACGTCGAGGAAGCTGTCGAGCGCGAGCGACCGGACCGCGTCCCCGAGACCGCGGTCGGCCAGCACCGGCGGGTGGATGCCGCGGACCAGCTCGCGCAGATCCTGGAGCGCCCGGGCCGAGGTCTGCCTGCCGTCCGCCAACAGGGCGCGCGCGGCCGCCGGATCGCTGTCGATCAGCCGGGCGGCCCGGTCCAGCGCCATGCCCAGGGCGACGAGACGGGCCTGGGCGCCGTCGTGCAGGTCCCGTTCGATGCGGCGCAGCTCCGCCGCCTGGATGTCCAGCGCCTCGGTACGCGTATCGGTCAGCTGCTCGACGCGGCGCGTGAGTTCGGCGGTGCGCGGCGCCGACAGCAGCCGCCGGCCCCAGCGCGCGTGGAGCCGGAGCACCGCGGGCGCGCTGTACGCGCCGACGGCGATGAACACGAGCCCGAGCACCAGCGCGGCGAGCATCGTCGCGGTGCTCTCCACCGGAATGAACGCATACCAGTTGCCGTCACCCAGCCGCCGCCACACCAGCGGCTGCACCAGCGCGCCGAACGCCCCGTACTCGACGAGCGCGAGGGGCACGGCCACGAGCAGCCCGCCGGTCAGCGGCTCCAGCCAGGCCCAGGCGAGGTCCCGCCAGAAGCCCTCGTTCCCGAGGACCCCCGCGACCCTCGTACGGTGGCTCGCGGCGCGGTCCACGGTCAGCGGATCGGGCGGGCTGATGCCGATGCCGGTCCATCCGGTGGCCCACCGGCGGCCACGGTCCGACAGTGCGCGCAGTGCCTTCGCGGCGGGCGGCAGCAGCGGGAATCCGGCTCCGACCGGCAGGAACAGCAGGGTGGCCACCACGAGTCCGCCGACGAGGGCCACGGCGAGGGCCAGCAGGCTCAGCAGCTGGCACCGTGCGACGGCGGCCCAGGGCCGCGGCCCCGCTCCCGCCGCCTGCACGGTGTCCTGCGTCAACGCACCGGCCCCGTGGCCCGCCGGGTCCCGAAGGCCCACACGGCGGCCGCAGCGGCACCGGCCAGAGCAAACAGCACCATCGGGAGAACAGCCCCTGATTCCTCGTCCATGAACAGCAACAGACCCAAGTTGATCAGCATATGAAATCCTCCGGCGAGCAGCAGCCGCGACCCCCGCACCCGCTCCAGGGCCGACCCCAGCACCACCGACAGGGCCACGGTCGCCAGCAGGAACGCCCCCGCGTACAGCGGAGCCTGCGTGAAGACCTGCACGTGCCAGGCACCCCAGAGCAGACCCACCGTCACCGACGACGCGAGCGGACCGCAGCGCGTACGGAGCAGTGGCTGGAGCAGGCAGCGCCAGCCGATCTCCTCACCGCACGCGCCGACGAACTGCGCCACCACGATCACGGCGAACGGGTTGTCCAGCGCGCCCGGGCCGCTGAACCGGACGTCTCCCGTGAGGGCGCCGTACGACATCGCACAGAGGGCGACGATCAGCGGCGCGGTGGCGAGCAGCAGCACACCGCGACTGGCGTGTCGTTCCCCACTGCGCAGGGTCCCGGCGAGCAGGACCCGGATCCGGCCCGGCCAGAGCAGTGCAACCGCCGCGACACCGAAGGCCGGTCCGAACTGGGTCAGTTGGACGACCTCGGCGGGGACCGGCGTCCCCGCCTGAGCGGCGCCCAGCGCCCCGGCCGTCAGGAAGGCGACGGCGAGGAACACCCCCGCCATCGCTCCGACCCGGCCACCCGTCGTCCTGGCGACCGGCGGCGCTCCTTCCGCTTCCGGTGTCGCCATCGTCTGTCCATCGGCGTTCCCCATGTCCTCAGCCTCCGTCAGGGGTCGATCTGGTACGCCGTCGACGATGCCCCGAGCCGGGACCGCAGCCACTGCACCTGGCTGCCGAGCAGGGTGTACCCAGGTACACCCCCTTCAACGGGGCAGTCCGTCACGCAGCGCACGGAACGCCCGGATCGCACTCGCGGGACCGCACGCGGCGATACCGTGGGAGACATCGGACGACACCCTCCTGGAGCCAGTCATGAACGACGAAGGGGCCGGTGGATCACGCCGGTTGCTGGAACCGGCGGCGGTCGACGCGGTGCGGGCGTACGCGGCGCAGACCCGGGCGAAGGCGGACCGGATGGCCGCCGTCCTGGAGGACATTGCGGCCAACGGCCTTCCGTCCGTGGACGACTGCACACCGTGGGAGGCACTGCGCGAGCAGGCCCTGGCCCGGCTGTCCGCCCACCACGAGAAGGCCGGGCGGACCGGATGACCCGCAACGACCGCCGGCGCGCCCGCATCGCGTTCAGCGACTCGGCGGCCAAGCAGCTGGAGGAGATCACCTCCGAGGCCGCCCTGCACGCCCTGGACCGTGCCCTGGTGGCCCTCAGCGTCGACCCCGAGCTCGGCGACCCGCTGCCCTCCACCGCGGACCGGGTACCCCTGCGCGAGTACACCGATCCGGTCGAGGCGGTCAGGCTCCTGTACTTCGTGACCGCGCTGCACACGGTGATCGTCGTGGCCTACATCGAAGCCTGACGGGGCTGACCGGCCCGACCGGCCGTGGACGTAAGACTTTCGTCATCCGAAGATCCTGGCGCCCGGATCGTCCGTCCGCGTTGAATGCGGGGGAACGATTCGACGAAGAGGGGCTGGCATGGCGGGGACGGGGACGGGGACGGGCACGCGTCGGCGCGGCCGGGTGCTGACCGGGGTGCTGATCACGGCGGCGCTGGTGCTGGGCGCCGGGCTGTACTGGTTCCAGCCGTGGAAGCTCTGGCAGAACGACACGGTCAACGAGGCACTGCCGACCGGCCCCGCGGCCCCGGCGCCCGGCTCCTCGCGGGCGGCGGCCGCGGCGGCCCCGGGGCCGCAGACCGTTGCGCAGGGCACCCTGATCAGCCACGAGCACAGCACCACCGGCACGGTGAAGCTCATCAGGCTGCCCGACGGCTCCCGCACGCTCCGGCTCGAGAACCTCGACACCAGCAACGGACCCGACCTGCGCGTGTGGCTGACCGACGCGCCGGTGAAGGAGGGCAAGGACGGCTGGTTCGTCTTCGACGACGGCAAGCACGTCAGTCTGGGCAAGCTCAAGGGCAACAAGGGCGACCAGAACTACGAGATCCCGGCCGACGTGAACCTCGCCGACTATTCGAGCGTCACCATCTGGTGCAACCGCTTCAACGTGTCCTTCGGCGCGGCGCCCCTGCGGCCCTCCTGACCGCCGTCGCACGCCGCGCGAGGTCCGCCACCCCGGGACTCGCACGGGGGAGCGGGGGCCGTAAGGTCGCGACCATGGTGAATGGATTCAGTGACGCGTTCCTGCTGGAGGCCGAGCGGCATGCGGCATGGGGCGCCGCCCAGCTCGAAGCCCTGACAGCGTTCCTCCCCGAGGGGCCCTGGACCGCGGACCTGCCGTCCTGCCTGTACCGCCAGGGCGGGCTGGAGCTGCGGGTCGCCGTGCTCGGGACCTACGACACGGACGAGCAGTCCTGGATGTGGGGTTGGGCCAACCCGGGTCTGCGCGGTACCGAGGTGGTGGCCCTCACCGGCGCGATCGAGCGGTATGGCAGGACGCACGGGATCGTCGAGTTCACCGAGGAGGTCCTCGACCTGTCCGGCTTCGCCGATCCCCGGCGTGCGGCGGAGACGCTCGCCTTCGCCGGGATGGGCGTGGCCGAAGCCCCGGGATACATGGGCATGCCCGCGGGCCCCGGAACCCAGGTCTACTTCCTGGCCGACGATCCGCAGGTGCCCCGCGCCGCCCTCGACCCCGTGGCGCTGCCGCGGACCCTCATCACCGGCGCCGGCCTGATCGGCCGCTCGGCCCACCGTGTCGTCACGGGGTACTTCGACCACCACGGCGTGCCCGTGCGCGAGGACGGAGACCGCATCACCGCCGACCTCCCGGACGGACGCCCGGCCGAAATCGACTTCGATGCGGAAGGCCGCATCTCGGGCGTTCGGCTGAACGTGTCCTGAGCCGGCGTCAGGCTTCCTGGACGAAGCGGGTCAGAGCCGCGGCGTACTCCCGGGGGTGCGTCACATGGGGGAGGTGCCCGGCGCCTTCGAAGGTGTGGCGCCGCGCCTGCGGCACGGCCTCGGCCAGCCGGTCGAGGACGGTCGAGAACCAGGCAGGGCTCTCCGTCCCACGGCTGAGCAGTACCGGCACGGTGCAGGTGGCGAGCCCGTCGAGGTCCAGGGAGGCCCACTCGGGGTCCGACTGCTCGTCCAGCCAGGTCTGGGCATGGGCCACGAACGTCTCCTGCAGCTCGCTCGGCAGCTTGTCCCACATGCCGGGTCCCATCGCGACCTCCTCCACGAACAGCCGGGCGCCCGGGCCGTCCTCGCTCTTGCGCAGGTGGTCCAGTACGGCGTCGATGGAGGTCATCGTCGGCTGCAGCTGTGCGAGCACGTCGTGGTCGTCCGCCACGACCCCGACGAGCGGGGGCTCATGGACGGTGATGCTCCGGAACAGTTCGGGCCGGCGCGCGGCCAGCCCGAGCGTGATCGACGCCCCGAAGGAGTTGGCGGCCACGTGCGCCGGGGCGTCCCCCAGCCCCTCGATCAGGGCCGCCAGGTCCTCCTCGTCCTGCGTCCGGGTGCCCTGGCCGGGCACCGTGTCGCTGGCGCCGTGCCCCCGGCGGTCGTACGCCACCGCCTCGAAGCTCGCCTTCAGGCCGGCCTCGATCGCGGGCCGCCAGATCCTGTGGTCGGTCCAGGACCCGTGCACGAGCACGAGGGGATCGCCCGTACCGGTCTTCTCGTAGTAGAGCTTCACACCGTCGGCGCGCACCTGTGCCATGTCGTGACTCCTCGCAGCGGGTCGGATCGAAGAGGCGGGCTCGGGCGAGTTCCCGTCGCAGATGTCCTAGCAGGGCCGCTGTCCCCTCCGCCGCTGCCGCGCCGGTCGGTCCGGTGCCGGCGCGGAAGTGGTGACGATCCGGTCTCGGATGCACGGATCGCCGTTGCTTCCACGGCGGGCGATCCGTTTGGCGGCCATGGAAGCTTCGACGCGTCCAGTCGTGTACCCGGATGTTTCTTTCGCAGAGCTCAACGGCGCGTACTGGATCGACTCCGACTCGTCCCTCCACGGAGGGGGGAATTGCGGCCACTGCGCGCTCCTTCGCGAGGCCGCCGCCGTGCGCGCGACGGGGGGCGCCGGCAGCCCGGCCTTACGGGAGGATCCGGCGCGCGGCACCGCCGGATGGAACGGCATCGGGTGGGCGCTGACCACGGGGCGGCCGTTACTGGTGACCTGTGCGGCGATCACCGTCACCGCGGCGCTGGTCGCCGTGACACTGGGCTGAGGAGTCGGGCGGGACGCGCTCGGGCGTGTCCCGTGCAGCGGCCGCTCCCTCGCCGGGGGCGGGGGTGTGCACGCGGAGCAGTGCCCGCCCCATCGGCGTCGGCGCATGGCGGACGACGAGCACCGGCGGCCTGATGGCCTTTCGGAGCGTCCGCCCGTGCGCGTAGCGTGTTCACATGACTACGACACCGGCTGAAGCGGGCGGGCCCGAGGTGCCGCCGTCCTGCCCGCCCGCGGCGCCCACGCCGCCGGGTCGGCAGACCATGGACCGGCTGCGGCCGCGGATGGAGATCCGCAACCGGCAGACCGCGGGCCTGACGTTCCGTGCGGACCGATGGGCCGCGAAGAAGGCCGGAGCCCAGGCGGCGGCCACGGTCCGGGCCTGGGGGTACGCACACCTCGACGAGCCGGATCTGGAGAGCGCCGTACGACGCCTCGTCGAGGCGGCGGTGGCCGACGGCGGTAAGCGGGTCAGCGTCCACCTCGCCGACCAGGACCGCCGCATCCTCGCGGTCGCCCTCAGCCATGTCGCCGGTCCCGGTGTCGATGCCGGCCCCGACGACGACGCCGTGCTCACCGAACTCGCCGCCCTGCGCACCGTCGTCGGCTGCGGCAGCGACCTCGCACCCGACGGACGCCGGGTATGGGCCCTGCTCGACGCCGAGCCGCGGGCGCCCCGGGAACGGTCGTCCGGACCGGTCCCGGGGCGATCCCGCTGAGGCGGCGGCGCGGCTGCCCGCCGCCGGCGGTTCAGGACGGGACCGCGGGGGCCGGGTTCCGGCCCGGTCTCCTGTGTGCCGACACGGACCCGCGGCGCCGCCGGTGCAGGAGCGCGTCGAGGGAGAGGGCGGGGGCGCCCGCGAGGATGAGAGGGGTCCAGGCCACCAGGTACACCAGGTCGTTGCCGTAGTAGTACGGGGTGGTCGGCCAGCTGATGGTCAGCCAAAGGCTCAGAGAGATCAGGGCGCCGCCGAGGGCCGCGACCCGGGTCAGCAGCCCGGCCAGGGCGCCCAGTCCGACGGCCAGTTCGCCGAGGGCCATCGCCATGCCGAAGGCCACGGGATTCCGGGAGGAAAACTCGATCAGCCCCGGAAGGGCGGCCGAGTCCCGTACGGCTTCCATCTGCTGCCCGATCGAGCCGTCACCGGTGGCGGACAGGAACGCCGTGTCCGTGAGCTTGTCCAGACCGGCGTAGACGAAGGTGATGCCGAGGAAGAGGCGCAGCGGCAGGAGCGCGTACTCGGCCGCTCGGGTGCGCAGGCCGGGGGTTGTCGTAGTCACACCCTGCACACGCGTGAACCCGCGCTGCGGTTCGGCCGTATTCGGTGAAGAACCGGTTGAACCGTTCGGCGCCTCCTTGCGTGTTCCTGCTGAGGCTGGAGTGGCAAGGGATGCTCCAGTCCGCTTCCGGTACGAGAAGGAGATACGGCCATGGGCGACACCACGCGTCGGCGCACGGTTCTCGCGGCGGGCGCCGCCACGCTGGCAGGCACCGTCCTGAGCGGCTGCGGCAGCGACGGCGACGGCGGTTACGAGGCGGCGGCCGACGGCAAGCAGGCCGCACCGCCGGCGGGTGCCGCCGCCGCCGGTGGCGGTGGCGGTGGCGGTGGCGGGCAGGCGCTCGCGCAGACGTCGGACATCCCGGTCGGCGGCGGCAAGGTGTTCAAGGACCAGAAGGTGGTGGTCACCCAGCCGATGGCGGGGCAGTTCAAGGCCTTCTCGGCGACCTGTACGCATCAGGGCTGCTCGGTCGCGACGGTGACGGAGGGAAACATCGTCTGCCCCTGCCACCAGAGCCTCTTCAAGATCTCGGACGGCACCGTGGCCGGAGGCCCTGCCACGCGCCCGCTGTCGGCGGCGAAGATCACGGTGGAGGGCGACAAGATAACCCTCGCGTGACAACGGTCCGCCGCCGCCGGGTCTGCCGAGCCCGGCGGCGGCGGACCGCGTGCCGTGCCGTCAGCTGTCGGCGTCGCGCAAACGGGTCGCGAGCCCGGGGTGGTCGAGGACGAGTCCGGCGCCGTCGAACTCGACGTCACTGCGGAAGCTGCCGGAGGAGTAGCGGACCCGGTGGCTGCCGAGAGGGGTGTACGTCTGCACGGACGGGGTCGCGGTCAGTTCCGGCACGGCCACCCAGGCCATCAGGCCGCCCGGCCCGCCGGGCGACCGGGGGAGATCGGGGAGACACTGGAGCCAGGGGGCCGATGCCGGACGAGCTGCGGCGAACGGAGGACAGCCACCATGCTGGGACACAGCAAGGGATTCAGCGGTTTCTCGGTGGACGACATCGAGGGCGCCAAGGGTTTCTACGGGGACACGCTCGGCCTGAGGGTGTCCGAGGAGAACGGTCTGCTGACCCTGCACCTCGCAGGGGACACCGACGTGCTGCTGTACCCGAAGGAGAACCACGCGCCCGCGACCTTCACCGTCTTGAACTTCCCCGTGGACGACATCGACCAGGCCGTCGACGAACTGCTCTCGCGCGGCGTGTCGTTCGAGCGGTACGAGGGATTCGACCAGGACGCGAAGGGGATCGCCCGGGAGGCGCCCGGCCCTGCGATCGCATGGTTCAAGGACCCGGCCGGGAACATCCTCTCCGTGCTCCAGCCGAACGGCATGTAGCTGCGACGGGCGGGCCCGTGACGCCTCGGCCGAGCACCATCCTGAAATGGGGTCGCAGCGGCCTTCGGTGTTCCACTACGGTCCGGGCATGTTCATCGTCACCGTCACCTACACGGCCCCGCTCGACGAAGTGGATCCGTGGAGACCGGCCCACGGCAACTGGCTGAGCGACCTGATCTCGCGCGGCTTGCTCCTGGTGGCCGGGCGCCGGGTGCCCCTCGTCGGCGGGGTGTACCTCGCTCCTCGGATGCCTGTCGACGAACTCGACCGTCTCCTCGCCACCGATCCGTATGTCGTCCACGGCGTCGCCACGCACTCCGTGGTCGAGTTCACTCCGCTTCTGGTCGCGGACGGTCTGGAGGGCCTCACGTCCCACGGATGAGGGACACATCAGGGACTCCTTCCGGCCGGTCGGACGGCTACGGCTTCCGGCGGTGGACGAGTGCCGGATCGACCACGCCGCGCCGCTCCTGCCAGAACCTGCCGTCCCGTACCCGCCAGAAGAACATGATCAGCACGCCGGCCAGGGTGATTCCGATCCCGATCACCAGCGGCGGACCGAGACCGAACCAGGAGATCCCGCTGGCCGAGTTCCCGGGATTCGACATGTCATGGATCGACTCCACCAGCAGCCAGGTCAGCAGGCCCGCCCCTACCAGCGGTCCGAAGCCGATGAACAGGAAGTTGTGCACGTTCTCCAGGAGGTGGCGCCGGTAGTAGACGGCGCAGGCCACACCGGTCAGCGCGTAGTAGAAGGCGATGAGCAGGGAGAGCGCCGTCAGCGAGTCGAGGAGGGCGTTCTCGCTGATCTGGTTGACGGAGAGGTACCAGGCGATCGCGATGCCGGCCACCCACCACGTGCTGACGTCCGGGGTCCGGAACCGCGGTTGGATGTGTGCGAGCGGCGGCGGCAGCGCGTGCCGGCGGGCCATGGACAGGGCGGTGCGGGAGGCCGGGATGATCGTGGTCTGGGTCGAGGCGAGCGCGGACGTGCAGACGGCCAGGAGCACCACCCAGTCCCAGCCGCCCATCACCTCGTGCGCGAGGACGGCGAAGATGGCCTCCTCCTCGCCCGCGTTCGCGGCGAGAAAGGCGGTTCCGGCGTAGCCGACGACGGCGAAGCCCACGGACACGTAGGTCACCAGCAGGATCACGGTGGACCAGATGCCGGCCTTGCCGGGCGCGGTCGCGGAGTCCTGGACCTCCTCGGTGAGGTTCACCGCGGACTCCCAGCCCCAGTAGATGAACACGCCGAGCAGCAGGCCGCCGGTGAGGGCGGCGCCGCCCGCGCCGAAGGGGTTGAGCCAGGTGATGGACGGTTCGATGGAGTCGAGGGTGCCGGTCCCGGCGTAGATCCGGTAGAGGGCGACCACCGCGAAGGCCAGGAGGAAGAAGACCTGGGCGAGGATGAGGATGTCCTGGAGGTGGGCCGACAGCTCGGTTCCGATGACGCAGACGGCGGTCATGGCGAGGATCACCACGACGGCGAGGGTCTGGCGGATCACCGGATCGGCGGCCCAGCCGTCGAGGCCTGCGGCGAGCAGGCCGAAGTGCACGGCGACGTCGGCGAGCGAGCCGATGACCAGGACGCCGGTCATCGTGATCGCCCAGCCGCCGAGCCAGCCCGCCCAGGGGCCCATGGCCCGCGTCACCCAGGAGAACGTCGTCCCGCAGTCCTGATCGACGTGGTTGAGGTAATAGAAGGCGGCGGCGATCAGCAGCATCGGAACGAACGACGCCAGCATCACGCCCGGCGCGTAGATCCCGGCCAGCGCCACGATCGGCCCGATGACGGCGGCCAGCGAGTAGGCGGGGGAGGTGGAGTTCAGACCGATGACGAGCGCGTCGAGGAAGCCGATCGCGTTGTGTTTGAGCTCCGCGTTCGGAACCTCTGCCGCCGCCCTGCCTCCGGCGCTGTCCTGGGCCATGTACGCATCGTCACGCACCCGGCGGCGCCGCGCGAGGCGCGGGATCTGTCCGGGGGCAGCCGGCGGCGCCGAGGTGGGCGGGCCGGGTGGTCGGGCGTGTGCGCGCTCGTGGCGCTGCTCGCCGCCCTTGCCATCACCCGCCACCTCGCCGCACGGGCCGCGCTTCACGATCCCGGCGCGGTGGATCCGCGGACTCGCCCCGGGCGCGTACGACGTGTGGACCGGCCGCCGGGTCGCCACCGGGGCGAGGGAACGGCCCGGTCCCCGTGGCAGGGTCCGGGCCGGACGGCTGCGAACCGTCGCTCGACCGTGGTCGGGTCAGGAGCCGGCCGCTATCCGGCGCCGCGCGAGGGCGTCGGAGGCCTTCGCCGTGATGTACAGGGAAGCGGCGAGGGTGAGGACGAGCAGGGCGCCGACCGCGAAGATGCTGCCGGTCGCGACGGGTGCCGGGCTGCCGGCCTCGGAGCGGGCGGAGCCGGCGAGGAAGGGGACGACGCCCAGGACGGCAGCCCCGAGAGCGACCTCGGCCCAGACGACCTTCGGGAAGTGGTGCAGCGTCAGGTGCATGAGGGAGGCCGTCTGGTCCCTCTCACGGGCGCGGACGATGCGCGGCATGAGCCAGAGCTGGTTGAGGGCGCCGGCCGCGACCATCGCGAGCACCAGCAGGATCTTGACGAGGAGGAACAGGCCGTACGTCGTCGTCCACAGCTGCTCCGGGCTGCCCACGTGCTTCCAGGACATCCACAGGCCGGATATCAGCACCGCCGCGACGCTGACCAGGGCCACGAGACCGAACCGTCTCCAGACGTCCGCCCACAGCAGGCCGGCGTTCTCGCTCAGCCGGCGGCGGACGCCGGCGAGGGCGCCGAGCAGCGCCAGGCCGCCGACCCACACCGTGCCGCTGACGATGTGGGCCTGGCCGAAGACGAGGTCGAGCACCTTCTCCGCGTTCTTCGGAGCGGTGGCCGGGATCGCCCCGACGAGCGTGACCGCCAGGGACAGCGGCAGAGCGGTGAGTGCGAGGGCGTTGAGGTTGCGGCGGCCGGCTGCGCTGAACAGCGAGATCAGCACGGCGGCCGTGAGGACGAGTACGACGTTCTGCGCCACGTAAATCGTGCCTTGGGCCACCCAGGCACCCTTGGCCGCGGGTGCGCTCAGGAAGTCCGCGATCCGACCCGGCGCGAGCGCGTCCCCGAAGGGCATGCCCTTGCCGGCCCGGGCCACCCTCCCGGCGAGCTGGAAGTAGCCCGCCACCAGCAGCACCACACCGGCCCACGCCAGGTAAGCCGAGGTCCGCCGCTGAAGGGCGGCGACGTCGTCGGCCTCGCTCTCCGGCGCGCGCAGGCCGGGGCGGACCGATACCGCGTAGGTGACGGTGGATCCGATGGCCCCGCTCAGACCGACGAAATAGCCGGTTTTGGTGAGGATCCGCCAGAGGGGAGGCGTGGTGTAGCCCACGGCCGCAGCAAGGTCAGCATGCATCATGAAGGTGAGGCTAACCTAAATAAGGATGGCGTGAGCATGTCGGGCAGATCATGGTCATCCTCTTGTTGCCGGACCACGCGCGAGCGCCCCGGGAAGGCACCCGTCAAGGGCCTTCCCGGGGCGCGTTCACGCCTGCCGGTCGGTCAGTTCGTCTGGTAGACGCCGAAGATGTCGACGACCAGGTCGATGTCGTCCCAGCCGCGGTTCCAGTAGTCGACGATGCCGTTGTAGCCCATGCCCGCCTGGACCAGGTTGGGGACGGTGTCGCCCTTCTTCCAGTTCAGGTTGGACGAGTTGGGCGGGGTCGGCCAGATCGCGCGGTCGTTGTCGTAGTCGCTCAGCGAGTTCGGGTCCGGCGACACGGTGAGGTACCCGTCGCCCCGGGTGTTGGTGGCCGTGGTGTTCAGTACGTAGGCCGTGTTGGTCGGGCGCGTGCTGGACAAGGGCATGTAGATGTAGCCCTGGCCCCCCAGCGGGCCCCACTTCCAGTCCGCGGGGTCGCGGGTGTCGAGCAGCCGCTCCGGCAGGAAGGGCAGGTAGGCGCCCTGGCTGTCCTTGCTGTAGTAGCCGACCACGTCGACGATGACGTCGGTGCCCTTCCAGGCGCCGTTGCGGATGTTGACCGAGCCGTCGGGGCCGACCGGCACGATGACCGAGTTGGCGACGGTCTGGCCGCCGCGGAAGTTGAGGTTCGACGTGATCGGGACCGAACCGCCGCTCGGGAAGACCGTCAGGTGGCCGTCCTCGCGCGGGTTGGTGACGGTCACGTTCAGGGCCACGGCCGTGGCGCCGTACGGGATGCTGCCCTTGCCGGTGATCTGGACACCGATGGTGCCCTGGCCGGCGACCTGGCCCTGGCCCTCGCGGGTATCGAGGAAGCGCGAGGGAGCCAGCGGGGTGTAGCCGCTGGAGGAGGTTCGGGTGAAGTAGCCGGTGATGTCGGCGATCAGGTCGACCGACTCCCAGCCGCCGTTGTACAGGTCGACGTAGCCGTTCTTGTTGACCGGCACGATCACCAGGTTCGGAACGGTCTGCCCGGCCGAGAAGTTGACGTTCGACGTGGTCGGACGCTCGCTGCCCTCGGGGAAGGCCGTGATGTGGCCGCCGCTGGTGGTGTTGGTCGCCGTGACGTTGAGCACCACGGCCGTGACGCCCGCGGGGATCCCGCCGTTGCCGGAGATCTTGACCCGGGTGGTGCCGTACGGGGCGACCTTGCCCTGGGGCGCGCCCGTGCCGTCCCGGGTGTCCAGGAGGCGGGTGGGCGTGTACGGGGTGAAGTCGGAGCCGGGCGTGGCGATGGCCAGCTCGTTGACGGCCCGCTCGCCCGAACCGTCCGACAGGGTCACCTTGATGGTGTACGCGCCGATCTCCGCGTACGTGTGCGTCTCGGTCGAGTTGGTCGGCCCGTTGGCACCGAAGGTCACGCTGGTGCCGTCCCCCCAGGCGACGTTGACCGAGAGCGCGGTGCCCGGGTCGCTGGTGACGGCGACGTCCAGGCTGATCCCGCGCGCGCTGAGGCCCTTGGCGGTCAGGCCGGCCGTCGGCTGCGTGGCCGCGGTGCCTTCGGTCTGCGCGGAGGCGTCGGCCTTGCCCCCGCCGGCCTTGCCCTTGGCGCCGGACGAGCTCTGGACCGTCCGCTCGGCAGGGCTCTTGAAGGTGGTGAAGTTCGACGCCGCGACCTTGTTCAGGTCGACGCCGGGCGCGGTCACCCCGTGCGCACCGGCGGCGCCCGGCGTGACCGGCCCGGCCTGGGCCACCCCCGGTACGAGACCCACACTGGCTGCCACGACGGCAGCGGACATTACAAGTCGGCGATTGCGCACCGGCCCCCCATTTTCGGTCAGCGCTTGAACAGGTTCGAAAGCCTGCTCAGGGTACACAGCCGCACGGCGTTGTGCTCAGGTGCAGGTGAGGGTGAACGTCAACGAGTCGTTCGCTCCCGAGCTCGTGGTGGTGTCCTCAAGGAAAGCCGTCACCCGGGGCGCCGGATCCGTGGCCTTCGCCCGCGCCGCCGACTTGGTGACGAACACAGGAACCGCCGTGGTCGGGGCGGTGAAGTTGACCACCGGGGTGGATCGCTTGCCCTGGGAGCTGCTCCACAGAACGGGGACTTGGCCGGTTCCCGTTCCGGTCAGCTTGCCCTCGAACTTGACGTCCTGGGGCTTGCTGCAGTCGACGGCCGCAGTGGCGGTCGACGCACCCGTGATGTCCACGTCCGTGATGTGGGCCTTCGCGGTGGCGGGGACCCTGGGCGGCTTCGTGCAGTTGACCGTCAGCTGGTTGTGCTTCTTCTGGCTGACCTTGACGGTGTACGTGCCCTTCTTGACGTCCTCTTCGGTGAAGGAGCCCTGCTGGTCGACGGTGCGGTTGAAGTTCTCCGGTCCTGTGACCTTCACCAGCGCACCCCCTCTGAACCCGTCGAGCACGAGGTCGAACTCGGCGGGATTCGTGTTGGGGGCCACCACCAGCTTGCAACTCGCCGCCTGCGGGGCCGCGCTGAGGGCGGCGGGCGCGCGATCGACCGGCGAGGCCTGGGCGGCCATCGTCGGGGGCAGGGCGATGGAGGAGGCCAGGAGCGGGGTGAGAAGTGCGTAACGAGCATGCCGATTCATGCGTTCCCTCCTTGCCGGGAGGCATTGGCGGAGCGGACGGGAATCGCGGCTGAGCGCACCGTGCCCACGGGCCGTGCGGCGGCGGAAGACGGGGCGAGTACGACGCCGGGGCCGCGGGCTGCGGCCCCATCGGCTCGCCATGATGTACCGAGGCCGACGCTCAGTCCCGGCCGGCCCGGCTTCCGACGCGCGGCGCCGCGAATGTCCTGAATTTCAGGCTAGCTCCGCGAGCGGTGCGCGGCACGCCGAGCATGCGCCGGGGCCCGCCCCCACCGGCTCCCGGTCCGCGGCGCGTTCGCAAGGTGCGGAACCTGAGCGGGCCCGTCACGGCTCGTCCCAGGACCGATGGGTCTGCTCGGTCCAGATGGTCTTGCCGCCTGCGGTGTACCGGGTGCCCCAGGCCTGGGCGAGCTGGGCGATGATGAACAGCCCACGCCCGCCCTCGTCGACGACGCTCGCGTGGCGCAGGCGGGGATTGGACAGGCTGCGGTCGCTGACTTCGCAGGTCAGCACGCGGTCGTTGATCAGGCGCAGCTCCAGCGGAGGGCTTCCGTAGCGGACGCCGTTGGTGACCAGTTCGCTGACGATGACTTCGGTGTCGAAGGCCGCCTCCTCCGAGACGCCCCAGGTGGTGAGCCGGCTGCGGACGAGATGTCTGGCGGTGGCGGCGGCCGTGGGGGTGTCCGGGAGTTCCCAGACGGCCACCCGTTCGGCAGGGAAGGCGTGCGTGCGGGCCAGGAGGAGTGCCGTGGGGCCCGCCTCGGGTTCGGCCTCGGCTGCGAAGGTGTACAGGAGTTCGTCCCGCAGGTCCTCCGGGGCGCGGCCGGCTTGTGCGAGCACCCGCCGGAGTGCATCGGAGCCGCCCGATCGTTCCAGGGCCGGGATCGGGGCGTCGGAGAGCAGCAGGAGGCTGCCGTCCGGGATCTCGAAGGTCGCGGCGGCGAACGGTGCCGTGTCGGCGCTCCCCAGCAGGGACCCGGACGGCACGTCGAGGACGTCGGTCTCCCCGTCCGCACGGACGACGACGAGACGCGGGGAGCCGGCTCCCGCGACGGTGCAGGTCCCGGTCAGCGGGTCGTAGACCGCGTAGGCGCAGCGGGCGGTGAGGGCTTCGCGGTGCAGAGGGTCGGCGGCCGGCAGGGCCGCGCGCTCGGCCGCCAGGTAGGACGCGGTGTCGTTCAGCCTCGCGAGGAGCTCGTCGGGATCCAGGTCGAACGCGGCCAGGGAACGGACGACCGTGCGCAGCTGCCCCATGATGGTGGTGGCGTGGAGCCCCTTGCCGATGACACCCCCCACGGCGAGTGCGGTACGCGCTCCGGACAGCGGGATGGTGTCGTACCACTGCACCCCGCCGTCGGAGGGCAGCAGCAGGTACGCCGTCTCCAGCCCGGTGTGCGAGGCCGGGCCGCGGGGGAGCAGCTGCCGCTGGACGGTCGCGGCGATCGTGTGCTCCCGGGTGTAGCGGCGGGCGTTGTCGATGCACAGGGCCGTGTGGTCGGCCAGCTGGAGTACGAGGTCGACATCGTGTTCGTCGTACGGATCGGGCTGTTGCGTGCGGTACAGGCTGATCAGTCCCAGCACGGTGTCCCGTACGGCCAGCGGAGCCGTGACGAGGGAATGGGCCCCCGATGAGCGGATGGCCTCCGCGCGGTCCGGGTCCGAGGCGAGCCACGGCTGCTCGCCGTCCAGGGCGACCGCGCGGGGCCGCAGGTCGGCAACGGTCTGGCTGTAGGGCGTGGGGGCGGGCAGAGCGCGTACGTCGCCCACGGGATGCGCGAGCGTCACGTCGGTTCCCTCGCCGCTGCGGAACGCGACGCGGCGCAGGGGAACGCCGGGCGGAAGCGGAGCCAGCGGGGGTTCGTCGCCCCGCAGCAGGGCATCCACCACTTCGACGACCGCGATGTCGGCCACCTCGGGCACCAGGACGTCCACGAGCTCCTGGCAGGTGGTGATCGCGTCGAGCGTCCGCCCCACCTGCTCGCGGGCGATGCGCAGCACTTCCGTGCGGGCGCGCCCCCTCTCCCGCTCGGTGACCTCGACCACGGCCACCGCGAGGCCGAGCACCTTCCCGGAAGGCGCTTCGAGGCGGAAGACGGACATCTCGTGGAAGTGCTCCTTGCCGGGATCGGCCCGGAGGCGGGTCCGTACGAGGTGCCCCACCGCGGCCGCACCGCTGTCCAGCACTCCACGGACGATGTTCATGGCGTCGCCGGTTTCGATGATCCCGTAGACCTCGTCGAAACGGTGCCCGACAACCTCCTCGACCTGCACGTCCCGCATCGCGGCCGTCGCCGTGTTGACGCGCAGGACGCGCAGCTCGGTGTCCAGCAGGTGCAGTCCCACGGGGGACTGGCTGAAGAGGACGTCCAGCATCGCAGCCTCTGGCCCGCTCAGAGGCGCGGCCGACTCGCTTTGGGCCACCGGAAACACCTTTGCTGCTCGGATCCGCCGGCGGACCTTCCCGAGTGCCCACCAAGGCCTGTATTACCCCATTCATTTAGAAATGCGAAAGATATCGGGTGGGGGGAGGGCTGCCGTTGCCGGGTCGAGTACGGCCTGATGGCGGCAGAGGCGTCGAGAAGCGCGCGGGAGCGCGCCGCGATGCCCGGCTCCCGCGCCGCCGGTGCCGCTTCAAGCGTCTCCCATCGGTGCCCGCTCCGCAGGCCGGGTGTGCGCAGCGGGCCGATGCGGTACCGGGCGCTGCGCAGCCGGTGGACGATCCTGGCGTGTACCGCGTCGTCCGGGCCGGCCGTCGCCGGCCGGCCCGGACGACGCGGTCAGACGAGGTCGAACCGGTCCAGGTTCATCACCTTGACCCACGCGGCGACGAAGTCCTCCACGAACTTCTCCTTCGCGTCATCGCTCGCGTAGACCTCCGCGAGCGCACGCAGCTCGGAGTTCGACCCGAAGACGAGGTCGGCCCGGCTGCCGGTCCACTTGACCTCGCCCGTGGCGGTGTCGCGGCCCTCGAACGTGTTCGCGTCCCCGGACGTCGCCTTCCATGTGGTGCCCAGGTCGAGCAGGTTGACGAAGAAGTCGTTCGTCAGCGACTCGGGCGCGTTGGTGAACACGCCGAGCGACGACTGCTGGTGGTTCGCACCCAGGACACGGAGCCCGCCGACGAGGACCGTCATCTCGGGGGCGCTCAGCGTCAGCAGGTTCGCCCGGTCGACGAGCAGGTACTCGGCCGGCAGCCGGTTGCCCTTCCCGAGGTGGTTGCGGAAGCCGTCGGCGGCCGGTTCGAGCGCCGCGAACGACTCCACGTCGGTCTGCTCCTGCGCTGCGTCCGCGCGGCCCGGCGTGAAGGGGACCGCCACGTCGAAGCCGGCGTTCCTGGCGGCCTGCTCGACGGCCGCACCGCCGGCGAGCACGATCAGGTCGGCGATCGAGACCTGCTTGCCACCGGTCTGGGCCGAGTTGAAGGACTGCCGGATCCCGTCCAGGGTGCGCAGCACCGTCGCCAGCCGGTCGGGGTCGTTGACCTCCCACCCGCTCTGCGGCTGGAGGCGGATGCGCCCGCCGTTGGCGCCGCCGCGCTTGTCACTGCCGCGGAACGACGAGGCCGACGCCCAGGCAACGGAGACGAGCTGGGACACCGACAGGTCCGAGGCGAGGACCCGGGCCTTGAGGGCGGCGACGTCGTCGGCGTCGACGAGCGGGTGCGTCACCGCCGGGAGCGGGTCCTGCCACAGCAGGGTCTCGGCGGGGACCTCCGGGCCGAGGTAGCGCACGATCGGGCCCATGTCGCGGTGGGTCAGCTTGAACCATGCGCGGGCGAAGGCGTCCGCGAAGTCGGCCGGGTTCTCCAGGAAGCGCCGCGAGATCCGCTCGTAGGACGGGTCGATGCGCAGTGACAGGTCGGTCGTCAGCATCGTCGGGGCGTGGGTCTTCGACGCGTCGTGGGCGTCGGGGACGGTGCCCGCACCGGCATGGTCCTTGGGCCGCCACTGGTGCGCGCCGGCGGGGCTCTCGAACAGCTCCCACTCGTAGCCGAAGAGGATCTCGAAGAAGCTGTTGTCCCAGGCCACCGGGGTGTTCGTCCAGATGCCCTCAAGACCGCTGGTGATCGCGTCGGCGCCCTTGCCGGTGCCGAAGGCGCTGCTCCAGCCGAGCCCCTGCTGTTCCATCGGGGCGGCCTCGGGGTCGGCGCCGACGTTGTCCGCGGGGCCCGCGCCGTGGGTCTTGCCGAAGGTGTGGCCGCCGGCGATCAGGGCGACCGTCTCCTCGTCGTTCATCGCCATCCGGCGGAACGTCTCCCGGATGTCGCGGGCCGCGGCGAGCGGATCGGGGTTGCCGTTCGGGCCCTCCGGGTTGACGTAGATGAGGCCCATCTGGACCGCGCCGAGCGGGCTCTCCAGCTCGCGGTCGCCGGTGTAGCGCTCGTCGCCGAGCCAGGTGGTCTCGGGACCCCAGTACACGTCCTCGTCGGGCTCCCAGACGTCCGCACGACCGCCGCCGAAGCCGAAGGTCTCGAAGCCCATCGACTCCAGGGCGACGTTGCCGGTGAGGATCATGAGGTCGGCCCACGATATGTTCCGGCCGTACTTCTTCTTGACGGGCCACAGCAGCCGGCGGGCCTTGTCGAGGTTCCCGTTGTCCGGCCAGCTGTTGAGGGGAGCGAAGCGCTGCTGCCCCGCGCCGGCCCCGCCGCGGCCGTCGCTGATCCGGTAGGTGCCCGCGCTGTGCCAGGCCATCCGGATCATGAACGGGCCGTAGTGGCCGAAGTCGGCGGGCCACCAGTCCTGCGAGGTCGTCAGCAGCTCGGCGATGTCCCGCTTCACCGCCGGAAGGTCGAGGGTCTTGAACGCCTCGGCGTAGTCGAACTCCTCGCCGAGGGGGTTCGCCACGGCGGGGTTCTTGGCGAGGATCTTGAGGTTGAGCCGCTCGGGCCACCACTGGCGGTTACCGCCGCCCTGGGTCGGGTGTGCGGCGCGCTCGTGCGCGACGGGGCACCCGCCCCCGCCCTCCGCCTTCGCTTCTACGGCGTTTGCATCATGGTTCTCAGACATGGGAATCCTTCCAGACCGGGCGGATCACGGTGCTAAGGACGTGCGGGCGGCGGCGGAACGACCAGCCGGTTCGTTGCGGCGTACGGTTCCGGCCGCAGGGAGGACCGACCCACGGGCCGGCGTCGCGCAGCTACTCGGCGGTCGTCCGTCACGTGTGTGTCTCACTGCGGTACCGGAGTCTTCCTGTCCCTTGGCTGCCGACCGGACCGATCCTACGATGGACGGAATCCAAGTCAAGAAGTGTGCCAAACCCATATCCGATAGGGACCCGGACACCTGTCCGGACTCCGGCCGTCCCGCCAGACCTGAATGGGTGATCCGACATGAGCGACCTGCTGGAACGACTGCGAGGACGTGGCTGGCGGATGACCTCCCAGCGACGTGTCGTTGCGGAGGTACTCGACGGAGAGCACGTGCACCTCACGGCCGACGAGGTCCATGCCCGTGCGGTGGAGCGGCTCCCGGAGATCTCGCGGGCCACCGTCTACAACGCCCTGGGCGAGCTGGTCGGTCTCGGCGAGGTCGTCGAACTGTCCACGGACGGCCGCGCGAAGCGCTACGACCCCAACGCTCACCACCCGCACCAGCACCTGGTCTGCTCTCGCTGCGGGACCATCCGGGACGTCCACCCGACCGGCGATCCGCTGGCCGGCCTCCCGGTGGAGGAGCGGTTCGGGTTCACGGTGTCGAAGGCAGAGGTCACCTACCGCGGGCTGTGCCCGTCCTGCGCCTAGGCAGACGGGCCACGGCTAGCCGGGCCGCTTGACGCAGGTCCGGTCCCGATTCGGCAGATTCCCGGTGGCCAGGCACGAGTTGACCTCGTTGTCGACGCAGGCGGCACCGTACTCGCCGTACAGCGCATGGCGGTTGGCGCCTTCGAGCGTGAGCAGCCTGGAGCTCGGCAGCTGCTCGTGCAGGGCGACGCTGCTCCGGTACGTGGTACGCGGATCGCCGGTCGCGGCCACGATCAGCACCGGGGCGTCGCGTCGTACCCGGGTGGGCTCCTCGCGCGGCCGGTCCCAGAAGGCGCACGGGCCGATGTTGTTGCTCACCGGGCCGAACAGCGGATGCGCGGCGCGGCTGTTCTCGATGTCCCGCCAGTAGCGCTCGGGATCGCGCGGTGCGGCCACGTCCCCGCAGATGACGGCGGCCTGGACCCCCGTCGGCGCGTCCTGACCGCGCAGCAGGAACCTGAGCGTCCCGAGGAACTCCGGCGACAGCGGGGCCGACTGTCCTCCGGCGGCCTTGACCAGGGCGGAGACCTGCTCTCCGAGGAGTGCCCGTGCCGTGTCGGTGTCATCCGCGATCCCCATGAAGAGGAGGAGCGGGACCTGGGTGTCGTCGATACGGAAGACGTCGGGGGCGGTGCCGATGCTGAGGGGGCCGCGCGCGGAGGCCGCGACGACGCGGTCGACGGTGGCGAGGACCTCGGAGCGGGTGCGGCCGAGACCGTACGCGTCGTTGCGGCCCGCCGCCCAGGCGGCCCAGTCGGAGAGCGCCTGCTCGTTCTCGCGCTCCGTGCCCCGGAGCAGCAGAGGACCGTAGTCGCCCGGGGCGACCGCCCCGTCGAGCACCACCCGGTCGTAGCGGCCGGGGAACATCTGGGTGTAGACCGTGCCCAGGTAGGTGCCGTACGAGTAGCCCAGGTACGAGATCTTCCGCTCGCCGAGCGCGCCGCGGATGACGTCCATGTCCCGGGCGGTGTTGCGGGTGCTGATGTGCGGCAGTACCGAGGCGTCGGCGGCGCGGCACTTGTCGGCCACACCCTTCTGCAGGGCGACCTGCCCGTCGAAGCCCGCCCGGCTGCCACCGGCCGAGAACCATGTGGTGCCGACGGGCAGCCCGCAGTTCAGCGGGGTGCTACGGCCGACGAAACGCGGGTCGAAGCCGACGATGTCATAGCGCGGGCCGACCTCCTTCATCGCGTCGCGGACGTGCGGCGGGGACTCGACCGCGGCGCCGCCCGGGCCGCCGTTGTTCAGGAGGATCGCGCCGATGCGGTGACGGGTATCGGTGGCCTTGAGCCGGGAGACCGCGATGGTGATGGTGCGGCCCCGGGGGTCGGCGTAGTCCAGCGGGACGATCACGTCCGCGCACTGCACCCCGGCCTTGTCCAGATCGCGGCCCGTCGTGTCGTCGGGGCCCTTGACGCAACTGCCCCAGCCCAGGTGCTGCCGGTAGTAGCGGTCGAGCCCGGTAACGGCGGCGTGGCCGAGACTCCCGCCGGGAGCCGGGGTACCCGCGGCCACGGCCGGGGAGGCGGTGAGGCAGGCCGCGAGGGCGAGGCCGCCCAGGGCTCCGGCGCGGCGCGCGGCAGGGCTGACGGTGCTCACGAGGTCTCCTTGGGTCGGGGGCCGCGGTCGGAGTCGGCGCCCGCCGGGAGGGACGAGGCCGCCGCCGGTACCGCCGCACACCGCCCCGGCCTGCATAAACCGACAGGGGATTGCTTCTCGCTGTCCTGTACATGTGTCATGCAGTCAGACGTTAGAAGCGCGGCCGCGCACATTCACTGAGGCTGACCCCCAGATCCCGTGGGGGACAGCACCACCCCGCGCTTCGACACGACGGTCTTGCGGGCGTCCCGAATCGCCGGCGGCGGGGCAGGCGATCACGGAACCGTCGGCAACCACGTCAGGGCGTGGTGCTGCCCTCCAGGACGGCGGTGTGCCGGAAGGAACGCACCGTGGCAGACCTGGCCAGTGCCCGGGACATCAGGACCAGGCCCACGGGGCTGTTCGGCGAGACCAGGACCGGGCCCGCGTCCCTGGCCACGGGATCTTCCGGCGCACCCCCGGTACGGCCCCACAGGATGACGGCACACGCCAGGGCGGCCGCGTCGGCCGCGGCCGTGGCCTCCTCGGCCGAACGGCCGGCTTCCAGCTCCCGCCACAGCGCCTGGTCGCGTATGCCGGCCTGCAGGTAGGGGCTGACCGTGAGGATCCCGTCGTGGATGTCCGACTCCCGCTGGGTCAACCGGATCTCGATGGGCGTCCACGGGCCGCCGGCCAGGTTGATGCTGTGCCGCGTCGCCCCCTGCAGTTCCCGGGACAGCGCGCGGAGCCCGCAGTACCGGCGCCACATCTCCCACTGGTCCATGACGTGCCGGGAGACGAGCGGCAGGACGAATCCGGTCGCGATCAGCAGCGCGGACACGGAGGCGAGCGTCGGGGCGACCTCGGTGCTGAGGACGTCCCAGTCGCCGCCCGCCCAGCGGGCGCCGATCGCAGTGAACTTGGCGATGTCGTAGAGCAGGTTCAGTACGTATCCGAAGGCGATCAGCCCCAGCCCCGCGCGGAGCGCGCCGTGGACCTCGCGCGCCCACCTCCGGCACAGGAGCGTCATGGTGACCGCCGCCGTGGTGTGGGCCGCCAGGTAGAGGAGGATCATCTCCCTGATGTACGGCGTGGACGCGTAGTACGTGTCCAGATCGCGCAGGCGCTCGACGGGGGCGTCGCCGAGCGCGAAGAGCACGTTGATCACCACGATCACCGCGAGGGTGACCAGGTTGCACCAGCGGGAGCGCCGACGTGTCCGCTCGGCGTCCGCCGGTCCGCTGCTCCAGCGGAAGATGAGCACGATGTTGGCCCCGGAGAAGGCCGTGAGCAGCGAGAAGACGACCGGCGCCGCGGCGTTCGGGACCCCCGTGATCCTGTTGACCGCGACGAGCGTGGGGATCGCGGTGAACCCGAACACGGCGGTCGCCAGCGTGAGGAGCGTCAGGACGGACCGCAGGAGTTCGTCGCGGGGATTGCGCCAGAGGGCGGGGACCTTGAGGCCCGCGGCCACGAGCAGCAGGACTCCGGGCAGGTAGAAGCCCAGTCCGTTCGAGTCGTTCACGCCGCCCCCTGCTGTTGCCGCTGCTGCTGGTGCCGGGCGGTGGCCGCAGGCCTGTCGACCGGGTGTCCGGACGTCCGAACCCGTCGGTCGGCTCGGGGGTTGGTCATGTGCGGGGGTTCCTCGTGAAGGGTCGGGGGAGAGGGGGCGGGCTGCCTCGTCGGCACCGGCGGGCCTTGCCGGTTCGGCGGGCGGGAACCGGACTCCGCCGCACCGCCACCGTGGCCGGGATCAGCGGCCGAGTGCGTCGAGGTGCCGGTACAGCGCCTCGTGTCCGTCGTGGCCGGGGTGGACGCCGTCGACGAGCAGTCCGGTCCTCCCGCGCAGCGGCTCCCACATGTCGAGGTAGTCGATGTGGTTCGCGTCGCACCAGGTACGCATGACCTCGCGCACGGCCAGCGCCCGCGCCTCGGTGAACCGCAGACCCTCGTAGTCGAGGGTGCGCTCCTCGTCGATCCACGTCGGTCCCGCGACGACGAGTCGCGCATGGTGGTCCAGAGCCGTGGCGGCCAGCGCGGCGAGCCGGTCCTCGATCAGCTCCGGCTCGTCACCGTGACCGGCCGGGGCGGTGAGCGGCAGGGCGGAGTCGTTGAGGCCGGCGGCCACGAGGAGTGTGTCCGGCCGGCGGGGAGCCAGCAGCGCGGGTGTCTGCTCGCTCACCTCGGACAGGTGACTTCCGGGTATCGCCAGGTTGAAGACCCGGTGCGCGGTCTCGTTCCGCGCGATGTGGGCGGCCGCCAAGCGCCCTGCCCATCCGCCGCGCGGGTCACAGCGCCCGTAGGCGATGCTGTCGCCCACGATCACGATGCGCTGCGCCGGGCGCAGCGGTTTCGCATCCAGGTAGGCCCAGACGCGCTCCCCGGAGGTGAGGACCACCTGCCGGCGGGCGTGGTCGTCGACTTCATGGGCGTCGACCGCGGCGAGGTCCTGGTCGGTGAGGCGCAGGACGGCGCCCTCGACCGCCGCGCCGAGCTTGCGCTCCAGGACCGGGCGGACGTCGAGGCCGCCGGCGGCGATCACGGACGGGCCGGTGATCGGCAGGGGCGGGGTGGTGTATCCGGCCAGCGAAGCCGCGGACGTGGGGACGGCCCGGCCGAACAGAGTGGTCTGTACCCGCTCGTCCGTCAGCGTGCCGAAGGAAAACAGGGTGTGGGGGCGTGATCCGGTCACTTTGAGTCGCGCGGCCTTTCCTGGGAGAGCGATCAACTCACCCTAACGGCCGGCCCCGTACCACCGAACGCAGGCCTCCCCCTCTGGTCAGCCCGGTACGCCGGGACGGCCGGGCGGAACGAGGGCGGGCCGCAGACCGACGGGATCCGGCCATGACCCCGGCGGTCGGCGGACGTGTGCGGCAACGCCCGGGCGGAGTCTTCCGGCTCGGGCTCCCCGCCCCGCGCCGACCACTGCGATCGGGCCAACCGGCCGAGTTCGGGATCGCCTTCTCCATGTCCCCCGCGGGACCGGAGAGGCCTTCGCCCACACCCCGGCGGGACAGGTACGCGTGTCGCTGGGCCCGGACGTCCAACGGCCGCGCAGCGAGCCGTCATGGCGTGGCGACGAGCCCGTCCACCAGTGCGCGGAGCCCGTCCAGGTACGTGTCCTCGGCGGTCAGCGGCGCCCAGCGGTCCGCGGCCTGTGTCAACCGGGGGAGCTCATCCGGGTCGAGACCGGCGAAGACCTCCTCCCGGTAGGTCGGACGCTCGTCGGCGCGCCGCCGGCCCGCCGCGGCCCGGACGATGACCTCTCCCGCCGTGTAATACCAGATCGCCCGGTAGCCGTGTACGGCCTGATCGAGGGTCAGTCCGCATTCGACCAAGCCGTCCACGATCTGCTCGACGAACCACAGTGCGGCCTTGGACATCAGGTCGTCGGCGGTCAGCACCTCCGCGACCCAGGGACAGTCGGCGAGCACCTCGTGGATCGCGGCCGCGGCGAGGACGACCCGTTCGCGGGGGTGGTCGGCCCGTTCCGGCCGGCGCAGTGTCCGCTCGGCGTGGTCGTCCAGCAGCAGGACGAGCAGTTCCTCCTTGTCGCGGACGTGGTGGTAGAGCGCCATGGGCGTGCTGCCGACCTCCGTGGCGAGCCGACGCATCGTCAGCCGGTCCACCCCGTCCTCGTCCACGATCCGGCGGGCCGTCCCGATGATCTCCTCACGGGAGATGCGGGGAGGCCGGCCGATGGTCTTGCGGGGTACGGATGGCTGAGGCATGCCCCCATCATCTCCCAAGGGTGTGCGGTCGGGTGAAGGCCCACGGTCCGGGTGTTCGCGCAGCTCCACCGGGGTCTAGGTTGGGGCCATGAGTGACAGCACTCCTCTGGGGGAGTTTCTCAGGGCACGGCGCGAAGCCCTCAAGCCTCAGGAGGCGGGCCTGCCCGGGCGCGGCCGCAGGCGGGTGCCGGGGCTGCGCCGCGAGGAAGTCGCCCTGCTCGCGGGCGTGAGCGTCGACTACTACATGCGCCTGGAACAGGGACGGGAGACCAGCCCGTCCTCCCAGGTCGTCGACGCGGTCGCCGCTGCCCTGCAGCTCGACGACGAGGCGCTCGGCCACCTGCGCAGGCTCCACCGGGCGCCCCGGGAGCGCCGCACCCTGCCCGTCGGCCACGACGGGGTCGGCAGCGGGCTGCTGCAACTGCTCGACAGCTGGCCCGACAACCCCGCCTTCGTCCTGGGGCCGGCCCTGGACGTCCTGGCGCACAACACCCTGGCCGCGGGCCTGCACAGCGGATTCCGGCGGTTCGACAACCTGGCCCGCATGGTCTTTCTCGACCCTGCCGGGCGCGACTTCCACCAGGACTGGGGGAGGGCCGCGCACTCCTGCGTCGCGGAACTGCGGGCCGCGTACGGACACGACCCCGTCTCCCCGCGGATCGCCGAGGTCGTCGACACGCTGGGCGCGAAGAGCCCGGAGTTCGCCGGACTGTGGGCCCGCCACGAGGTGCGGGCCAAGACCCGGCAGGCCAAGAGGCTCGCGCATCCCGAGGTCGGCGCTCTGGAGATCCGGTTCTCGGCCTTCACCGTCAACGATGCCCCGCACCAACAGCTGGTGGTCTACCAAGCCGAACCCGCCAGTGCCACCGCGGCCGCCTTCGCGGAACTCCGTTCCCGGGCCGGCCACGGCTTGTCCGCACGGGCGGATCAAGAGGAACCGGCGCGCCGGGCCCTCGGCGCCGTCTGACCTCCTGCCCGGCGAGGGCGCGCTCGTCGCCCTCGCGGCACCGTACGAGGTGTTCGCGGCGGAGGGCGCCGTGCGTCCACGGCCGGCAGGCACCCGGGCCGTTCTTCCGCGGCGGGGTCCACCCGGGTTCCGGCACCCGGCATGGCGACCGGCCGGCCGGACCGGTGCGGCGACCCCCGACACGGTGGCCCGGCGCGGCCGGCCGGCTCCACGGTGCGCACACCAGGTCAAGTCCCGTGCCTTTCCTGGGTGCGTGACACCCAGGAAGACGGCGACCTGGTTGGCGCGCCGAACGCCGACGAGGCTGGTGACCGGGCTGCCCCCGGGGCAGCCCGCCACCTCCCCCTCGTGCGTACGGAAGCAGACCTCCCATGAATCTCCACGACACCACCGGCGATGCCGGCCTGGACCGGATCCGGCGTCGTCCCGCCGACCGGCGGCGCATCCTGTTCACCGGCGCGACCATCGTCACCATGGATCCCGGCCCCGGCCCCGGTGTCATCGACCGCGGCGACCTCCTCGTCGAGGGCGACACGATCACCGCCGTCGGCCGCGGCCTCAGCGCGGGCGACGCCGCCGTCGTCGTCGACGCCACCGGAACGATCCTCACCCCCGGCTTCGTCGACACGCACCGGCATGCCTGGGAGGCGCAGCTGCGCCGGATCATGCCGGACGTCGACGACCTGGGCGGCTACGTCATGTCCACCCTGGCCGGCTACGCCCCCGTCTACCGGCCGGAGGACATGTACACGGGAACCAGGCTGGCCGCCCTGACGGCGATCGACAGCGGTATCACGACGATGCTCGACTTCTCCCACAACTCCCGCACCCGTGAGCACTCCGACGCCGCGATCCAGGCCCTCCTCGACACCGGGATCCGAGGCGTGCACGCCTCCATGGGCCCGCACTTCGGCGACTGGGACCGGCAGTGGCCCGGAGATCTGGCCCGTATCAAGGACCGGTACTTCAGCAGCGCCGACCAGCTGCTGACCCTGCGGCTGGCGACCCTGGCCACCGATGAGATCGCCGGCCCGGCCCTCGCCCATGGAGCCGAACCGGCCCGGTTCGCAGCCGAGTTGGGAATCGGCGTGAGCGTCGACGCCGTCTTCGGTGCGGCTTCCTCCGAGGCGGTACTGCGCTGGGCCGAGGGCGGCATCCTCGGCCCCGGAACCACCCTCATCCACTGCACCGGACTCACCTCCGAAGCATGGAAGGCCATGGGGGAGACCGGCACGACCGTGGCGCTCGCCCCGACCTCCGACGCCCAGATCGGCCTGGAGACCGCGATTCCCGCCATCGACGAGGCCCTGTCCGTCGGCATCCGCCCCGGTCTGAGCATCGACGTCGAAGTCGCTTTGGCCAGCGACATGTTCACGCAGATGCGGACCCTGCACGCCATCCAGCGGATGCGCGCGGTCGATGCCGCCTACGGCACCGGCCGGCAGCCCTCCCGCATCACGACCCGCGACGTCCTGGACTTCGCCACTCTCCAGGGCGCCCGCACCAACGGACTGGCGGGCGTCACCGGTTCACTCACTCCGGGCAAGAAGGCGGACCTGCTGGTCATCCAGGCCGAGGACCTCAACAACATGCCGCTCAACGACCCGATCGGCACGGTCGTGCTGGGCTCCGACGCACGCAACATCACCGCCGTCCTGATCAACGGCGAACCCCGCAAGTGGAGCGGGCAGGTCCTGGACGTCGACCTGCCGGCACTGCGCCGTGAGGTGCACGCCTCACGCGAGTACGTGCTGAACGGCACGGCCCGTTCCGGGGCGGGGGAGTGCCAGGGCCTCGACAGGGACGGTCGGACAGGTTAGTTTCTATACATGTATAAAAACTTAGGAGGGCGGCCGGGCGGCGTGCTCGCGGCAGCGGCCGTGGCCCAGTTCGTCGTCGCCCTGGACATGTCGGTGGTCAACGTCGCCCTGCCGGCGATCCGCACGGCACTGGGATTCGCTCCACTCGACCTCTCATGGGTCGTACACGTCTACGCACTCACCTTCGGTGGGTTGCTGCTCCTGGGCGGCCGTGCCTGCGACCTGTACGGCCGGCGCCGGCTGTTCGTGCTGGGCCTCGCCGTCTTCGGCCTGTGCTCGCTGGCCGGCGGCCTGGCCCAGGAACCCTGGCAGCTGATCGCCGCCCGCGCCGGGCAGGGCATCGGCGCCGCCGCACTCGCCCCGGCCGCGCTGGCGATGCTGACCACCACCTTCGCCGAGGGCCCCGGGCGCGTCCGTGCGCTCGGGGTGTGGAGCGCGGTGAACGCCGCGGGTGGCGCGCTGGGCGTACTGGCAGGCGGGCTGTTGACCGAGTACGCGGGCTGGCGCTGGGTGATGCTGATCAACCTGCCCATCGTGGCGGCGGCGCTCGCGCTGGTCCCCGCAGGCGTGCCGGCCGACACCCGGCAGACCCGGGGTGAGCGGCCGGACGCCCTCGGCGCCGTCCTCGCGACCGGCGGAACCGGGCTGCTGGTGTACGGGATCGTCCGTACCGATGCCCGGGGGTGGGGCTCCCCGGCCACGCTGACGACACTCGCCGCCGCGGCCCTCCTGCTGACCGCCTTCGCCCTCGTCGAGTCCAGGACCCCCGCACCGCTCCTGCGCCTCGGCCTGCTGCGCAGCCGATGGGTCGCGGGCGCGAACGTCCTGGTGTTCCTGGCCGCGGCCGGGCAGTTCGCCGCGTTCTACTTCGTGTCCCTGTACATGCAGCGGGTCCTGGGCATGGGCGCCGCTGCGACCGGCGCCGCATTCCTGCCCTTCTCCGCGGGTCTCGTCGCGGGGACCGTGGCCGCGACCCGCATCGCCGCGGCCCGCTCCCCCCGCGCGTCCCTGGTCCCCGGAGCCCTGGTGGCCGCCACGGGACTCGCCTGGTTCGCGTGCATCAGCCCCGACGGCGGTTTCCTCACCGACGTGCTCGGGCCTTCCGTCCTCACCAGCGTCGGCGCCGGGCTCGTCCTGGCCCCGGCCGCCGCCGCCGCGACCACCGGTGTCGCCCGTCGAGAGGCCGGTATGGCCTCCGGCCTCCTCAACAGCTCCCGCCAACTCGGCGGCTGCATCGGTCTGACCGTCCTGGCCACCCTCGCCGCACACCGTACCGGCACCGCCACCGACCCCGCCGCGCTGGGCGACGGGTACGCCCTCGGCCTGGCCGTCACCGCCGTCCTCTTCCTGCTCGCGGCGGCCGTGGCGATCGGCGTGCTGCCCCGCCGCGCGACCGCCACACGTCCCCTGTACTCCGCTGCCCCACAGAACACCAACGGGAAGGAACTTCCCAATCGTGTTGTCAAGCCGCTCCCGTGACGGGGGGTGAAACATGAAAGCACTCTCCGTCACGGATCATCGCCCACAGGACGTTGAGGCGTCGGCGTGCGAGAGCCGGCAGGGCCTGCTTGTGGCCCTTGCCCTCGCTCCGCTTCCGGCCGTAGAACGCCTTCGAGACGGGGCAGCTCTGAAGGCTCAGCATGGCCGACAGATACATGGTTCTCAGCAGACCGCGGTGGTATCGCCGGGGGCGGCGCAGGTTGCCGCTGACGCGTCCGGAGTCACGTGGCCTGGGAGCCGGGCCGGCGAACCCGGCCAGGCGGTCAGGGCTGCCGAAGGCGTCCATGTCGCCACCGGTGGCGGCGAGGAACTCGGCTCCGAGCTTGGTGCCCATGCCGGGCAGGCTGCGGATCACCTTGGCGTGCGGATGCTCGCGAAACCGGGCCTCGATCAGGGCATCGAGCTCGGCGATCTCCTTGTCCAGGGCCATCACCCCCTTCGCGAGTCGGACCACCATGGCGGCGGCCAGCTTCTCGCCGGGCAGCGCGGTCTGCTGGGCCTGGGCGGCCTCCACGGCCGTCTTCGCCAGTGCGGCGGCGCCGCGGACCTTGCGGTTCTTCAGCCACGTCTCGATCCGGCCCGCGCCTGCCCGACGAATCGCGGCCGGGGTCTGGTAGCCGGTCAGCAGCATCACCGGACCCCGGTTGGTCAGCTCCAGGGCCCGTTCCAACGCGGGGAATATTTCAAGCAGTTGAGCGCGGAGGCGGTTGATCTGCCGGGTCCGGTCGAAGACCGTGTCCAGGCGGCGGGTGGTCAGGGTGCGCAGGTCGACGGCGACCTCGTCGCCCGGCCGCAGCAGGCCGAGGTCACGGCGGACGCGGGCCTGGCCGGCGATGACGAAGGCGTCCTTCGCATCGGTCTTTCCCTCTCCGCCCTTGTAGGTCGCCGAGGCCCGGTGGACCGCCAGGCCGGTGAGGTAGGCGACCGGCTGGCCGTGGCTGACCAGCAGGCCGATCAGCAGCGCGGCACCGCCGTGGTTGAGGTCCACAGCCCACAGCGCGTCGGCGGAGATCTCCAGGACATCGCCGATCAGGGCGAGCAGTTCACTCTCGTCGTTCGCGACCCGGCGGGACAGCAGACGCTTGCCATCCGTGTTGATCACCACGCAGTGGTGGTGCGTCTTGCCGATGTCCACTCCAGCCCAGATCTCGGGCACGTTCCCCTCCGCCGGCTCGTCGTACATCGATCCCGCAGACGACCTCGCCGACGTTGTCCTACGCAGCGATCGGAGTCGCATCTCCCAATTGACGGTCGAGTCGTCGCGGGGCTCCGGGCGGCCAAGTTCCTTAAGCCATCGAGCGGTCTACGCCATGACAGCCATACCCAGAACCCCTGGGCCCTCCGATCTTACGAATGACCAGAGCAACCACACTTGAAAGGTAGGACACCGTCATGACGACGACACCCATCGACCTGTTCTCCTCGGCCCTGCACTTCCACCCCGACGGCGGTCTCCGGGCCGCGGACCGGCAGATGACGACCAGCGACTCCGGCGCCTGGCAGATCGCCGCCTTCCACGTGGAGAGCGCCGCCGACGTCCACGGCGACCACTGGGAGATGCACCCCGAGGCCGACGAGGCCGTGTGCTGCCTGACCGGCGGCGTGCGCCTCTACTTCCGCCCGACCCGGCCGGGTGCCGCCGAGGAGATGACGCAACTGCCCGCGGGCACTGCAGCGATCGTGCCCCGCGGCCGCTGGCACCGCCTGGAACTGGACGCTCCGAGCGACCTGATGTCGATCACCCTGCGCCGCGGTACCCGCGTCGAGGCGCGCACCGACACCCGCTGACCGGTATGCGGCCGGCCCGGCGGATCCATGCCGCCGGGCCGACCGCAGGCTCGCCAAGGGCTGCCCCTCCGTCCGACTCGCGTGTCATGATGTTGAGTCGCTGCCGAGGGGGAGGCCATGGCGAATACCGTGATCCGCGTACGCCTGACGCAAGGGGCGAGCGAGAGCGACATCGGGGCGTTGAAGGCGTGGCTCGAACGCGAGCAGAAGCTGGAAGCGCTCAGGAACAGCGGCATGCTGGAGATCCAGGAGCGGGCGGGAACCGAGGACGGGCCGGCCAGCCCCATGGGAGCCGGTATGGACATCACGCTGGTGCTGATCGGAGCGGCCGCCACCAAGTTATTCGACGAAGTGTTCGAGCAGGTGAAGAGCGGGGTCCGTGCGTGGCGCGAGAACCGCCGTGCCGTGGAACGCGGCGAACCACCAGAGGTCGATGTCGCGCCGGGCGGCGACGGGAGATAGCCCGGTGGTGCGCTTCGACCCGCGCGGGAAAGTCAACCGGGCGCTGCTCGTCGGGGTCCCCGACTACGACTACAAGCAGCCCGAGCACCCCTTCGGAGTGTCGGGCGATCTCAAGGCGGTCGGCCACAACCTCGCCGGCCTGGAACGGGCGCTCCGTGAGGGCGGGGTCTTCCCCGAGGACGGGATCACCGTCGCCCGGCCGCGCACCGTGGACGAGTTCGACCAGCACCTGGACACCGCCGTCGACACGGCCGAAGGGCTGCTCCTGCTGTACTTCTCCGGCCACGGCGCCGTACCCAGCACGGGTGACGAACTCTGGCTGCTGATGCGCCGCGCACGGATCGTCCCGGGCACCGAGTCCGTGTTCCTCGGCGCCGCCCCCTGGAAGAGCGTCCTCACCGTGCTGTCCCGCACCAGGGCGGAGCAGGTGGTCGTCGTCCTCGACTGCTGCTACGCGGGCAACGCCTCGGCGGCATGGGACGCGCTCGACACCGCCCAACGGCAGCGGACCTCGTTGCTGATGAGCGTCCAGGCCAACAACCGCATCGACGCGGGCGGGGGCGACACGCCGACGCCGTTCACCGCGCAGCTCGTCCGCTTCCTGCAGGACGGCCTTCCCGGACAGGACGGAGACGGCGACGGAGACGGCGGCGAGGTCGGCTTCGACGGCCTGGCCGACCGGCTCAGGACCCACATGTCCGCGCACCACACCACGCTGCGCGAGCCCCCCGAGCCATGGGAACCGCAGAGCCGCTCGGCCACCTCGGGCATCGACGTACTGCTCGCGGCCGCTGCCGGCCGCTCGCCGGGCGCGCCCTCGTCCATGCTGTTCGCCGACCCGGGCGGGGGTGGCGGCACGCGGCCTTCGCCGCATTCACCGGCTCCCGGAATCGGTGCCGGCGGCCCACGACCCGGTGTGATCGGCAGACTCCTCCCGCTCACCGGCCGCAGGCTCGCGGCCGTCGTCGGCGTGCCCGTGACGATCGCCTGCCTCGTCGCCACGGGCCTCGCCGTGTTCGGCGGCGGTGACCGGCCCCCTTGCAAGCCGCCCCTCGAACTCCGGCTGCTCACCGACCCCGATCTCGAACCCACCGTCCGCAAGGCGGCGGAGGCGTATCTCATGTCCGACGAGAACAGGACGGGAGACGGGTGCCGGCGCAGCGGCATCACCGTCTACAGCGCCGGAGCCGCCGCCGCTGTCGCCGCGTTCGGCAGGCAGTCCGACCCGTGGCAGCGTCCGGCGCGCGACGACAACAACCCGCAGCGCGACATCGGGCCCCAGCCGGACATCTGGATCCCGGCCTCGTCCGCGAGCGTCGAACGGACGCGTACCGCCACCTCCGAGCGGATCTACGCCGTGCTGGAGCAGGATCCCGAGCCGTTCGCGTACTCGCCGCTCGTACTCGCCGTACCGCAGAATCTGGCGGCCGAGGCGGTCGCCGACCGGGTGGGCGGCCTCACCGCCCTGCGGGATGCGCTGGGGAGGCGCGAGGTGAAGGGCGAATTACGGCGCACGGACCCGGAGAACACCGACGCCGGCCTCCTCGCGACGGTCGGCCTGTACGGCACCGGAGCGCCGGACCCGGCCGGCGCCGAACGCCTCGTGGCACAGCCGGGACCGCCCTCGCGCACCGGCGCGGACCTGCTGTGCACCCTTCCCGACAGCGAGGCGGACGAGCGGACCACCACCCTGGTGCCGGAGTTCCTGCTGAAGACCGCAGTGGGGTGCGACAGTGCGACCCGGGCCCGGCGGATGGCCGAGTACCCCGTCGACGTCCCCGGGCTCACCCCGACGTTCGTACGGGTGCGCTGGCGCGGCGCCGACCGGGACAAGGAGGCGCGGGACACCGCGGTGGAGGGGTTCCACGCGTGGCTGACCGGCAAGGAGACGGCCGGGAAGAACGGCGCGGCGAAGCCCGAGTCCACGGCCCGGGGCGGTCTCGCCGTATTCGGGCAGGACGGATTCCGCAGCGCATCGGGCGGCCACCGGCCCCTCGGCAACGGCACTGGCCCCTCCGCCGGCAGCGGCCCCGGTGTCGTCTTCAGTGACTTCGGGGCCCTGGAGGACCCCGGCCCGCTTCCGGCCTCCCCCATTCCGGCCGCGATGAACGCGGCGCTCAAGAGCTACCGGGAAGCCAACGGCCCGGGCCGGGTGCTCTTCCTGCTCGACTCCTCCGGATCCATGGGCGGCCTGTGGGAGGGCCCCGGCGGCGCGCCCGGCATCATCGGCCAGTCCCTCGCCGGACTCGGCGATCAGGACGAATACGGCGTCTGGGGCGTTGCAGCCGAGCCGGGCAGCCCCCGCCCGTACGGTGAAGTGCTGCAGTTCGGCAAACACCGCCGCGAGGAGGCCCAGACCACCATCGCGGCTTCCGCCCAGGTCAAGGACCTGGAAGCCGATCCCTACCGGGCGCTGGTGGCAGCCCTGGAGTTCATGGGGCAGCGCAGCACCGACGACCGCCGTCCGCAGCTGATCGTCTACATCACGGACGACGAGGACAACAACCGGATGACCGAAGGCGGCCGGCTCGGCGAGCTGCTCCAGACGGCGCGGGACAAGAAGACACCGGTGGTCATGGCGTCTCTCGACAGCGGTGGCTGCGACAAGGGCAAACCGGACGCGGCCGTCTCCGAGGCGAGCGGCGGCCGCTGCCTGGACACCAAGGGCGACCTGGTCGCCCGGCTGCGGGACGAGGTCGCCAGAACCGGAACGGGGGACCAGGGATGAGGCATGGCACCGGCCCCTTGCGGCGGGGCACTTGCGCGATGCTCCTCCTCCTGCTGTTCGCAGCAGGGTGCGACGCCGACGGACCGGGCGGCCCGGACGGTTCCGGCGGCGAGCCGTCCGGCGCCGCGGGCGCGGCCGACGTCCCGGGCGAGATCGTGCTGGCCAGCGGCCGGGACGTGACCGGCAAGGGCGGCATCCGCCAGCAGCTGATCGAGGAATGGAACCGGCAGCAGGAGAGCAAGGGCACCGGCTACCGCGCCCGCCTGGTCGAGCTGCCCGGCTCGGCGGACCAGCAGCGGAGCCAGCTGCTCGGCGCGCTCCAGTCCGACAGCGCCGAGTACGACGTGGTCAACCTCGACGTCACGTGGGTACCGGAGTTCGCCGCCGCGGGTCTCGTCCAGCAGCTTCCCGACAAGCTGGTCGATGCCGACGTCATCAAGTCCGTGGCCGCCACCGCCCGCTGGAAGGACAAGCTGTACGCCGTCCCCTTCAACAGCGACGTCGGGCTGCTCTTCTACCGCCGCGACTACCTGAAGAAGGCGGGCGTCACGGAGACCGACCTCGGCAAGGGCACCAGTTGGCCCGTCGTCCGCCAGCTGATCGGCGCGCTCGACGCCGCGGGCAAGAAGCTGCCCGCCTACGAGAAGGGGTGGACCGCACAGCTCGACGCTTCCTACGAAGGGCTCACCGTCAACGGCATCGAGGCCTTCGCCTCCGCCTCCGACGGGTTCGCCCTCACCGACAAGGAGGGCCGTTACGCCGGTTCGGTGGACGACCTGAAGGCAGGGCTCGACGAACTGCGCACCCGCATGCAGGCCGCCTACACCCTGCCGGACGCCGCTCACTCCGACGAGGCGGACACGCTCACCGACTTCGCGGGCGGCCGTACCGGCTTCCTGCGCCACTGGCCGTACGCCTACCGCACCCTTCACCAGTCCCTCTCCGAGCAGGACCTGGGCGTGGCCCCGCTGCCCGGCAGGGCGGTGCTGGGAGGCCAGAACCTGGCCGTGGCCCGGGGCTCGCAGAGGTCCACCGCCGCCCGGCAGCTCGTCGAGTTCCTCACCGGCAAGGACAGTGAACGCTGCCTGCTCGACGCGGGGTTCGCCGCCGCGAGGCTCTCCGCGTACGAGGACAACAACCTGACCTGCAAGGCGGCGAAGCCGCCCGGCCAGGCCACCGCGGCTCCGACGGCGGAGCGCACCGACCGGATGCCACGGGACGCCGCCGGCCGCCCGGCCTACGCACGGGACATTCTGCTCCCTGCCCTGGAGAACGCGGTCCAGCGGCCGCGCACCCCCCTCTACGGCGCCTTCAGCCAGACGTTCACGGCCGAACTGGCCCGGCTCCAGGGCGAGAAGCCGCCTTCCGACGCGGAACTCGCCAAGGATCTGGACGCCCGGCTGAAGAAGGCGCTGTCATCGGGCTGAGTCATCGGGCTCATGCCACCTGGCCGTCGTCGGCCTCCTGGTGCATGCCCCGGCACAGCGCCCAGACGATGAACAGGTTGACGGCGACCAGCGTGAGGGCCCACAGGGGGTAGTACGGCACCCACAGGAAGTTGGCGATCGCGCCGAGCCCTGCCACGAACACACCGAAGAAGCGCGCCCACAGTGCTCCGCCGAGCACGGCGAACCCGGCGAGGACGATGAGGATGCCCAGGATGAGGTGGATCCATCCCCAGCCCGTCAGGTTGAACTGGAACACGTAGTGACGTGTGGCGAGGAACAGGTCGTCCTTGGCGATGGCCGCGATTCCCTCGAAGATCGCCATCGCTCCACCGAAGATCATCAGTGCTGCCGCGAGGATGGTGGTGCCGGATGTGGGCCCGTGATGCGGCTGCGGTCCGGCGTGGGCGGATGCGGGTCGGGCGGGGTCACTGGCCATGTCGGCCTCCTTGCTTGGCGGCGCCCTCCGGTGAGCCGAGCGTGCCGGACCGGCGCGATCCCCCGTCCCAGCGTGGCACGGAGGCACTTCGTCGGCATTCCGGTGCGCGCACGGAAGTCAAGAATGCTTGACATGGTGTCGCCACTGCTTGACACTCCGAATGTCTGGTTTTCTTGACACGGCGTGGGGAGCGGGGAGTGGCGATGGCAGTCGAGGAGAAACGCGCCTGGAGCATGCTGGCGGTCACCGTCGGGTCGTACGCGGTGTACCTGTGGATCGTGCTGGGGCGCCCGGCAGGAGTGTCGTTGGCCCGCGCGCCCTATGCGGGAGCCCTGCTGTGGACGGTCGGCCTGTCGATCGCCGCGTCCATCGCCGCACACATCGCGATCACCGCCTTCTCGCCGAAGGAGGAGAACGCCAAGGACCAGCGTGACCGGGAGATCCATCGCTTCGGCGAGTACGTGGGGCAGTCGTTCGTCGTGATCGGGGGAGTGGCGGGCCTGCTGCTCGCGATGGCCGAGGCCGCTCCGTTCTGGATCGCCAACGCCATCTACCTGGCCTTCGTCCTCTCGTCGGTGCTCGGCTCGGTGGTCAAGGTCATCTCGTACCGGTTCGGGTTCCATCCGTGGTGAAGCCGACGAGGGTCACCAACACCATCCGGGCCCGGCGTTTCGAGCACGGCGAGATGACCCAGGCCGAGCTCGCCCGCCGGATCGGAGTGAGCCGCCAGACGGTCATCGCCATCGAACAGAGCCGCTACTCGCCCTCGCTGGAGATGGCCTTCCAGATCGCCCGGGTGTTCGGGGTCCCCCTCGACAGCGTCTTCCAGTACGAGGCCCCCGGCGGCGGCGGCACGAACGGCACGGGCACGAGCGGCAGTACCGGCAGCGAAGGGGGCAGCTGATGAGAGCCATCGTCCAGGACGTGTACGGACCGCCCGACGTCCTGCGCCTCGAAGAGATCGACCGGCCCCTCCCCGGGCCCGGCGAGGTGCTCCTGCAGGTGCACGCGGCCGGCCTCGACCAGGGCGTCTGGCACCTGATGACGGGGACGCCGTACGCGATCCGCGCGGCGGGCTTCGGCCTGCGGGCGCCCGGACAACGGGTCCGCGGCATGGACGTCGCAGGCTGCGTGGAGGCCGTCGGGCCGGGCGTCACCCGCTTCCGGCCGGGCGACGAGGTGTACGGCACCTGCGCCGGCTCCTTCGCTGAGTATGCGTGCGCCAAAGAGGACGAGCTGGCTCCGCGGCCGGCCCGGCTCACACCCGAAGAGGCGGCCGTCGTCCCGATCTCGGCGTGCACGGCCCTCCAGGCCCTGCGCGCCGGCCGGTTGGAGCCGGGAGGACGGGTCCTGGTGATCGGCGCCTCGGGCGGTGTCGGCACCTACGCCGTCCAACTGGCCCGGGCACTGGGAGCCGGACACGTCACCGGAGTGTGCAGTACTCCCAAAACGGACCTGGTCCGCTCCCTCGGTGCCGACGAGGTCGTGGACTACACCCGCGAGGACCCCGTCGACGGGATCCGCCGCCACGACCTCGTCCTCGACATCGGGGGCAACCGTCCCCTCCGCCGCCTGTGCCGGGCCCTCACCCCGCGCGGGAGCCTGGTCATCGTCGGCGGGGAGACCGACGGCCGCTGGATCGGCGGCCACGACCGACAGCTGCGGGCCCTCGTGCTGTCGCCCTTCACACGCCGGCGCCTGCGCGGACTCACCTCCAGGCCGCGCCCCGAAGACCTGCGCGTCCTCGGGGGGCTCATCGAGTCCGGTGCGCTCACCCCGGTGGTGGACCGTACGTACCCGCTGGCCGAAGTACCGGACGCGATACAACGCCTGCGGGAGGGCGGCGTACGAGGCAAGACCGCGATCCGGGTCGGGGGCCCGTCCGCACACGGCGGATGATGCGCGGAACCCGGGGCCGCCGGGAGCCGCCCGCATCGGGGGAAGTCGTGATGGCGACGTCCTTCGCCGCCCGGCCGCCCGCCACTGCCTGTCCGGAGGACTCCTCGCGCCTGATCCGGCAGGACCACACCATCCCGGTGGTGCCGCTGATCAGCCGGTGGCGTCGTGTGCCCGCCCTCGGCCGCGGAGAGCGGCGTCGAGTTCGCGCATGAGCTCTCCCACGCGCCCGCCGCCGGGCGGCGCTGCGGGCAGTCGGCCGAGCACCGCGGTGACCGCTGCGGGCGCGTGACGACAGGCCCACTCCAGGGTCCCGGCAGCGATGTGCCGGTCCTCTGCGAAGGCCAGCTCCTGTGCCCGGGCCGCATGCCCGGCCGCACCGAGAATGTGCTTCACCTGATGCGCGCTCGCCTTGGGATGAAGGTACGCGGCGGCGGCCGCGTGGCAAGCCGCTCGCGCCGCGTCGACCGCAGGGGGCGAAACGGCTTCCCCTGCCGCCCTGTACGCCGCCCACCCGCTCTGCCGCAGAGCATTCGTGCGCCGGCCGCCCCCGCCGAAGGCTTCTGCCGCTTCGATGGCTTCGCGGGGGCGCGGGTCGGCGGGAACACTCTGTTCGAAGATCGACAGCACCCTGCGCGCGCAATCGGCCGCGTAGCCCGCTATCTCACGAAGTTCGTGCTCGGTCAGTTCGATCCTGCCTGGTTCGGTGGCCACCCGTCCATCCTGCCGCAGGCCGCCGGTCCCTGCGCCGGAGAACCCGGCCATCACTCCCCGAACGCGCCGTGCCGCCCCGCGCCCGAGGCGAACCGTCCCGCACCCGCCTGGGTCTCCCCCGCGGACAGCGGCACCAGGCCGTGCCGGTACTCGCCGGCCAGTGCCTCCGCCTCGTCCAGGCCGTGCTGCTCCAGGACGGACAACCTGTCGTGGCGCAAGCACTGTTGGGGGAACGCGGCGATCTCGCGGGCGAGCGCCTCCGCGGCCGGGCGGGACTGCCCCGTGGGCACCACACGGTTGGCGAGACCGATTCCGTGCGCCTCGGCGGCGGGGACCGGACGGCCCGTCAGGGTCAGGTCCATGGCCCGGCTCTCGCCGATCAGACGGGGCAGCCGCACCGTACCGCCGTCGACCAGCGGCACTCCCCAGCGGCGGCAGAACACCCCGAAGACCGCGTCCTCCTCCACGACCCGCAGATCGCACCAGAGCGCCAGCTCCAGGCCCCCGGCCACCGCGTGCCCCGCCACGGCAGCGATCACCGGCTTGCCCAGCCGCATCCGGGTCGGCCCCATGGGCCCGTCCCCCGAGGCGAGCACACGATTGCCCCGCTCGGTGCCGATGGCCTTGAGGTCGGCGCCCGCACAGAAGGTCCCGCCCTCGCCCCAGAGCACGGCGACGGACGCCTCCTCGTCGGCCTCGAACCGGCGGAAGGCACCGGCGAGCAGTGCCGCCGTCGGACCGTCCACGGCATTGCGGACCCCCGGTCGGCTCAAGATCACCGTGTATACCGGTCCGTCCCGCTCCACCCGCACCGCGGCCTGCTCATCCGCCATGCCGTCCGCCCCCTCCCGCTCGCGGGTCCCCGCTCACCGGCCGTCCTCGGTGAGGGGGCCGTAGTGGTACGTGAGTTCCCTCCAGGTCAGCGCGCCGCCGGGCTGCTCCTCCTGTCCGGGGCGGGCGAACCGCGCCATCCGCCATGCGCCGCGGTTCGGCCCGTCGCCTAGGCGCGTCCACGCGTCGAGGTCGGCGTCGAGAACACGGGTGGGACCGTCCTCGCCGGGATCGGTGTCGTCCACGGGGGACCAGTGGCGCAGGTCGGGGCGCTGAGCCCGCCGTTCTTCGTAGGCGGCGGCCCGGGCCATGAAGTCTCGGCCGCCGGCCGGGGCACGTCTGACGTGTTCCAGCTCGTAGGCATGGGCGAGGCTGGTGAGCGTGTGGCGCATGTGACCAGCCTAGAAGTTCGCGCCGTGCTCCGGGAGGCGGTCCGGCGATCTGCTGCGATCCGGCCTTCGCACGGCCGCCTGCGCGCCGGGGGCCAGGGCCCCGGCCGCCGGGTCGGACACCGGTCAGGGACCTCGCCAGACGTTCGCGAACGCCGCCTTCTCGATGGACCGCCTCTGGCGTACGGCCTCCAGTTCCATCACCGCGTCATTGACGATGGCCAGCACGGTCGTGACCGCTTCGTCGTCGAGGTCCGGCTCCTCTCCGGACGGCTCGCCCTCCATTCCCACGACCGCCGCGAGGGCGGCGAGGACGGGCTCGTCCGCCTCCCGGCGGGTCAGGGCCTGCCGGCGAGCCGGTGAATCGACCAGTTCCATCCGTTCCGCCCCGAGGAGCAGCCGGCCGCTCCGTCCCGGGGCCAGCTGACCGTCCGCCTCCAGCGCCGCTTGATAGGCCGCGGAGAGGTCGCGGCCTCTGCGCCACAGCCAGTCCTCGACCCGCTCGTAAGGCGCCTGCCGGGTGAGGGCCGCCGACGCCTCGTTCAGGAGGCGGTCCTCCAGCGTCGTCTGCAGGCTCGGCACGATGCCGTCCCCGTCCAGCGTGACGGCCTGCGCACCGATGAGATCGATCAGCTCCGCTCCCGCGAGCGCGAGCGACAGATCGCCCTGTCCCACGGAACGGTTCGGCTGCGGGTCCATGGCGATGATGAACAGGTCTTTCGCCGTGGTCATGAACGGCTCCCCTCGAAGTCATCGGCAGTGGTGCGTCCGGCCTCCGCGGCCTGGAGTTCCAGTATCGCCCCCGGCTCCGTGGAAGACGGCGGAACGGATCTTTCGCCGGAAGGTAAAGAGTTCTCCAGGCGTGCGTACGGGTGTGGTAGGCGAGAGGCCCGCCAGGCCTGTACTGCATGAATGCAAATCCGGACCAGCTGATTCCGTATGGCGCCGGCGAGGCGAAGGAAGGCGTTGATAGCTCACTTAAACGGACATAGTGCTCAAATTTGCGTGCTCGGTAGAAGTGATTCCGCGTACACCGACATTGCCTGCGGCGAGCGAATTTGCACATAGTTGCCGTTGCCACGCCCCTGCCGGTCGTCTTCGGCACCCGCCGGAACGACAGGCAGGGGCGTGCCGATCACCGAGCGAAAGGGACTTGGCATGACTCACCCGGGCACTCCTGCCGGCCGCTCGGCCGCCGCCCCCGGCACGGCGGGGCCCAGATGAAGACCGCCCCCGAGCGGCTGCGCGCAGGCCTGGCCGCCGGAGCGGCCGTCGTCACCCTGCTGTGGGCCGCCCAGGTCCGTCTGTCCGCCCGCCCCGAGGAGCTCATCGGGGCGGCCGCGCACCTCACCGGCCTGCTGGCCGGCTACGGGGTCCTCGTCATGCTCTTCCTGATGGCGCGCGTTCCGGCGGTCGAGCACGGGGTGGGGGCCGACCGCCTCGCCCGCTGGCACGCCTACGGCGGCCGCCGGGTCCTGCTCCTGTGCGCCGCCCACGGGCTCTTCGCCGTTCTCGCTGCCGCCCTGCGCGGCGGGACCGACGTACTGACCGCCACCGGAGCCCTGTTCCGCTACCCCGCCGTCGCCGCCGCGTTCGTGGGAGCCGCCCTGCTGGCAGGTGTGGGCCTGTGCTCCGCCCGGGCCGTGCGCCGCAAGGTCTCGCACGAGACGTGGCGCGGCATCCACCTGCTCACCTACCTCGCCGTCGCGCTGGGCTTCGTCCACCAGCTCGCCGGCCCCGACGTCTGCGTCACCGCCTTCACCACCTGGTTCTGGGCGCTGCTGCACACGGTCGTAGGCGTACTGCTCGCCTGGTACCGCGGGATCGTCCCGGTCCGCCAGGCCCTGCGTCACGGGCTGCGCGTCGCCACCGTCGAACCCGAAGGCCCCGGTGTGGTCTCCGTCACGATCGAGGGCGGCAGGCTCCGCGAACTCCAGGCCGAGCCGGGTCAGTTCTTCCGCTGGCGGTTCCTGAGGGGCGGTCTGTGGCACACCGCCCTGCCCTTCTCCCTCTCCGCCCCTGCCCGCGACGACCGCCTCCGCATCACCGTGAAGGCGCTCGGCGGGCACTCCCGGAGGGTCCGCGGGCTGCGGCCCGGTACCCGGGTCCTCGCGACGGGCCCGTTCGGTGCGCTCACCGAGCGCCGGCGCACCCGCCCGAAGGTTCTGCTGATCGCCGGCGGCATCGGGATCACTCCGATGCGCGCCCTCTTCGAGTCCCTGCCCGCGGGCCCCGGCGACCTGACCCTGCTCTACCGCGCGGGCGAGGCCGGTCAACTGGTCCTCCGCAGCGAGCTGGAGGCCATCGCGGCAGACCGCCAGGCCGCCCTGCACTACCTCGTGGGACGTTCCGACGCCGCGTACGACCCGCTCGCGCCCCAGGCCCTGCGTGCGCTGGTTCCCGACCTGTCCGACCACGACGTCTACCTCTGCGGGCCGCCCGGCATGGCCGATGCGACGACGACGGCGCTGATCAGGGCGGGTGTCCCCGCAGCCCGCATCCACACCGAGTGCTTCACCTACTGAGGGCCCGATCTCCCATGAACTGGTATTCCACGCCCCGGGAGCCCGTCCGGCCGGGCGAAACCACCCCGAGCCCGGCTGCGGCGGACCTGCCGCCGTACCCGCCGACCGCCGGGCCGCTCCCGAGGGCCCGCCGGGCGGCCGCCCGGCACCGGAAGTCCTCGCCCTCCCGGTCGCTCGTCGCCGGGCTCGCCCTGGTGAGCGTGCTGAGTGCAGTGGCCATCACGATGACCGTCGACCCGGCCGCGCCGGCCGCGAACGGCAAACCGCACCCGCAGTCCGAGCGCTGAGCGCCGGGGGAGTCCGGTGAGCGCGCCGTCCGGCTCCGCCCGTGTGACATGAGCCTGCACGGCCGGCCCGAACACGTCTGCGTCTGCGTCGACGGCCGGCCGCGCACGTACACCTTGTGTGCAACCCGGGTGTACCGGCGCGAGGACGGCGAGTGGAGGGTGGCCCGCCGTCACCGTGACCGGATGACCGGACCCGCGGTCACCGTGCGAGAGCGCTACCGGGGCGCCGTGATCCCGGCACCGTCGCCCGCGACGCGGCGCCGGACCTGGTCCTCCTGGGCGAGACGCCGCAGCAGTTCGAACACCGGGGCGCAGATCGCGAAGACGATGACCGCCCGCTCGGCCAGGGCCACCGGGTCGTCGAGGCCCGCCGCGCGCTCCAGATCCAGCCGGGCCACCGACTCGGCCAGTCTCGCGTACGCGGCGAGCTCGCCCGGGGCGTACTGCGCGTCCAGCCGCCGCAGCTCCTTCATTGCCGCCGTCAGCCCCTTCACGTGCGGCGAAGTGCCGGGCGCCTGCCAGTCCAGGGCCGTGAGCAGCTCCGCCACCTCGGCTCCGGCGGCCGCGTCGGCCTCGGCCTCCTCCTCGTCGCTCGCGGCGGGCTGGGCCGCCAGTGGCACCGGAAGGGCGTAGCTGACCGCTCCGAGGGCGCCCTCGGAGGTGTCGGCCTGGTCGACGGCGCCGAGGACCTCGCGGGTGGCGGCGATGGACAGGCCGCCGAGCGTGGTCAGCGCCTTGATCAGCCGCAGCCGCTCCGCGTGCTCCTCCCCGTACTCCGCCAGTGTCGCGGCGGTCGCCCTCCCCGCGGGCAGCAGGCCCTGCCGCCGGAAGTACTTGATGCTGGCGACCGGCACGCCGGTACGCCGGCTGAGCTCCGAGATCTTCATACGGCTTCCCTGCTGGTCACGCGGTCCCGCGTCCGTCGTCGTCGATTGGACACCACAACAAGATACTGCCACTATCCAGTAGCTGGATACTTTTGGTATCCAGTCAAAGGAAACGTCGCCGCACCGGAGAATCGATGCCTCACCCCACGCCCCCCTCCGTGCTCCGCCGACCCAAGCTGTGGATCGGAACGGGACTCATCGCCGCAGTGGTCTCGATGGTGTTCGCCCTGCTCTACGTGGGCGGCAACGTCAACCCCCGGGGCAACCTCCGGGACCTGCCCGTGGCCCTCGTCAACACCGACGGCGGAGCCGACGCGGGCGGCCGCCACGTCAACCTGGGCGAGCAGATCGTCGCGGGTGTCCAGAAGGCCGCCAAGGGCGACAAGAGCATCGACTGGCAGGTCGTCAGCCGAGAGGAGGCCGACAAGCGGCTGGGCAAGGGCAAGGTCTTCGGCGCCCTCGTCATACCCAAGGACTTCAGCGCCACCGTGACCGCGCTCGGCTCCCCGCAGCCCGCGCCGCAGGGCAAGGCCGCCCCGCCGACCCTGACCGTGCTGACCAACCAGTCCGCCGGCAGCATCGGCTCCTCCATGTCCTCCCAGGCCGCCCAGAAGGCCGCCCACGCCGCCTCCGCCCAGCTCGGCCAGGAACTCCTCAAGCAGGCCGCGGCCCAGAAGACCCCGCTCCCGACCGCCGCCCAGCTCAAGCTGGCCGACCCCGTGACCGTGACCGTCGCCGACGGCCACCCCGTCGGCTCGCGCAGCGCCATGGGCCTGAGCGCGTTCTACTACGCGCTGGTCCTCGTCGTCTGCGGCATGCTCGGGGCCAACCTGGTCAACTCCCAGGTCGACACGGCCCTCGGCTACCTGCACACCGACTACGGCCCGGTGCGCAAGCGCGAGCCCGTCCAGCACACCAGCCGCGTCCGCACCCTGGCCATCGGCATGGCGCTCATGCTCGGCACATCGCTGGTCATGGGCACCCTGGTCGAGGTCGCCACCGTCGCGATCCTCGACATGGACGCCTCCCACCTGGGCCTGCTGTGGCTCTACTCCGTCGCCACCATCGCCGTGGTCGGCATCGGCAGCCTCGCCCTGTTCGCCGCCTTCGGCACCCCCGGCATGCTGCTGGCCACCATCGTCTTCGTCGCGATGGCCGTCCCCTCCTCCGGCGCGACCGTGCCGCTCCAGGCGCTGCCCGGGTTCTTCCGCACGCTCTCCCACTTCGAGCCGCTGCGCCAGATCACCGAGGGCATGCGCGCCATCCTCTACTACGGCGCCCAGGCCGACGCGGGCCTGACCCGGGCGTGGGCCTCGATGGGCATCGCCCTCGTCGCCGCGCTGGTCTTCGGCTTCGCCGTGACCCGCCTCTACGACCGCAGGGGACTGCACCGCATCCCCCGGCCCGACGCCGGCACCGGTGCCCCCGACGGGACCCCGGAGCCCCCGGCGTCCCCCGAGACCGCAGCACCCGCCACGGCCTGAGACAGCCTCGGACGGCTGTGACCCCGCCCCGCTTCCCGTCCCGGGAGGCGGGGCGGCGTTGTTCCCACCGGGTCACCCGTCCGCCGGGTGCACGACCTCCACCCCGTGGTCGCGCAGTTCCCCGACCACGGGGGAGTCGCCCGGCGCGTCCGTGACGACGAGGGCGATCTGCTCCATCGAGCAGATGCGGCCCAGCGCCGTACGCCCCAGCTTGTCGGCGGTCGCGACCAGGACCACCCGCTGCGCGGCGGCCACCGCGGCCCGCTTCACCTGTACGTCGTCGAGGTTGTAGGCCGTGGCCCCCTGCACCGGGTCGACACCGCAGCAGCCCAGGACGAAGGTGTCGAAGCACAGGTCCTTGAAGGTCTCGACAGGGGTGTGGCCGTAGAAGGAGAGCTCCTCGGGGCGCACTTGGCCGCCCGGCAGCAGCAAGCGGATGCCGGAGTGCCCGGAGAGGGCGAACGCGGCGTGCAGGGAGAGCGGGGTGACCGTGAACTGGCGGCCGGCCATGGCCCTGGCGACGGCCACGGCGGTGGTGCCGGTGTCCAGGGCCACGGTCTCGCCGTCGGTGAGCAGTTCCACCACGGTGCGTGCGAGCCGCTCCTTGGCCTGCACTCCGGACAGGGCGCGGATCGCGTAGGGCGGTTCGACGCCGCCGGGGAGGTTGCTCACGGCGCCGCCGCGCACCCGGCGCAGCGCTCCCCGGGACTCCAGTACCTCCAAGTCCCGGCGGACGGTCATCTCGGACGCCCCCGTGGCCTGGGCCAGCTCGGCCACGGTCGCGCGGTTCTGCTGCATGAGCAGCTGCACGACGAACTTGTGCCTCTCCATCACGTTCATGTGTCTGCTTTTAACACAAAGCGCGGTCGCGACGGGCGTTGCGCACATGCGATCTGTTGAAACGAACACATGATGTGCGTACTGTGCGGTTGGTCATGTGAACTAGCCCCCGATACGAACGCCACTCACGTTCATTCGGCCACGAATGATGAGGAGAACGATGTCCGCCACCAGTGGGGCCGATCTGCCCGAAGCGGGAAAGCCCCTCCTCACCACCGTCGCGATCACCGCCTCGTGCGTGGCGTTCGCGGTGATCGGTGCCCTGCAGGCGCTCTACGGTCCGGCGATACCTGCCCTGCGCGAGCAGTACGGCATCAGCCCCGCGGTGGCCGGGCTCAGCCTCAGTGCCCACTTCGTCGGCGCACTCCTGGGCGTGCTGATCTACCACGTTCTGCGCGGCCGCCTGAACAACCGGGTACTGCTCGGCGGCTCCTATCTGCTCATGGCGGCCGGCGCGGCGGCCTTCGCGTTCTCACCGGACTGGATCCCGGCCCTGGCGGGCGCCTTCGTGACCGGCCTGGGTTTCGGCGGCATCGACTACGGCCTCAACCAGCTGTTCGCCGTCGGCTTCGGCCGCCGCAGCACCGCCATGCTCAACCTGCTCAACGGGCACTTCGGTATCGGCGCCATCGCCGGCCCGGCACTCATCGGGTGGCTCGGGGCGGACCGGTACCCGGAGATCTTCCTCGGCATCGGGGTGGTCTGCCTGCTGATCCCGGTCACCCTGGGCGGGGTGGCCGCGCGCGAGCCGGCGCCGGCCGCGGTGGAGGGCGGGGCGGCGGCCGGGGCCCGGGTGCTGCCGGTCATCGCCGTGTTCATCGGCGTCTACGTACTGCACGTCGCCATCGAAACCGGCGTCGGCGGCTGGGAGCCCACCCATCTCGAAGCCGTCGGGTACGGCGCCGCCACTGCCGCCACCGCGACCTCCGCCTACTGGGCGGCGATGACCATCGGCCGGTTCGTGGTCGCCCCCCTCAGCCTGCGCTGGTCCGCACCGTCGATCCTGACCGTCTGCTGCGCGGGCATGGCGGGCTTCCTGGCCCTCGCGGCCGTGCCGGCGCTCGCCCCGTACGCGTACTTCGGCGTCGGCCTGATGATCGCGCCCATCTTCCCGACCTGCCTGCCCTGGCTGAACCGGGCCGTGCCCGGTGTGGCCGCGGCCGGCGCCTACGTGATCGCCGCCTCGATGATCGGCGGGGTGGCCTTCCCGCCGCTCCTGGGCGCGGTGATCGACACCATGGACGTCAAGACGGTGCCGCTGGTGCTGCTCGGGCTCGCCGCCGCGTGCGCGGCCATGAGCGTGTGGCTGCGCGGCAACGCCTCCGATCCCGACGGCGTGATCGGCCTCCGCGAGGCGGGTGCGGTCCGGACGGACACCCACGCCACATGAGGCGCACAAGGAACACCGGCCGCACGAGTTACGTCAGGCACCCGGGAAGTCAACGCACCGGCACGCCCGTTCGGGCGAAGAACTCGTGGACGACTCATCGCGAAGGGCTTGGCACCCGATAACTGACGGCGACAGCACCGAGATCCGTCCCACCCTCAGGAGCCGCGATGACCGACACGGCCGAACGGACCATCCCAGACTTCCTCCCGAACGCGGCCGAGCCGGTACGCGAGCACCTGGCAGCCTCCACCGGCCTGGCCACCTTCCTGCAGGGAGCCGGCGCGCTCACGCTGGACGAGCGGCGGCTCATCGCCGCCCAGGCGCTGGTCATGCTGGAGCAGAACTACGTGCACCTGCCGCTCAAGTCGGCGATGTACGCCGTCAATCCGCCCCAGCGCCTGAGGCTGCTCATCCACCGCATGGAACGCCAGACGCCCCAGACCATGCCGCCCGAATGGATGTTCCACGCCGAGATGTCGGAGATCTTCCACTCGGTCAGGGACCTGCACACCAACTACCTGCTCCCGGAGCCCTTCGTCGGCAAGATCGCCTTCCTGCCGTTCCTCGTCGACCGGTACACGGATGGGCAGGGCGCCCACTTCATGGTCACGCACGTGGCCGAGGGCTTCTCCGCCCCGGGCTTCAAGCCGGGCGTCGAGATCACCCACTGGAGCGGCATCCCCATCGCCGACGCCGTCGACCTCAACGCCGCCCGGTTCGCCGGCAGCAACCCGGAGGCCCGCCGCAGCCGAGGTGTGCAGTCGCTGACCCTGCGACCGCTGCGCATCCACCTGCCCCCGTTCGAGGAGTGGGTGAACGTCAGCTATCTCGACGAGGACGGCACCAAGCGCGAGTTCCGGGAGAGCTGGCGGATCGTCGACAACCTGCCCACCTTCGTCGACGCGGACTCGGCGAGCAGCGTGGCGGCATCCCAGGGGCTGGACCTCGAAGCCGACGAGATCGGCCGCGCCAAGCTGCTGCTGTTCGCCACGCACGTCCTCGCCCAGACCAGGGCCGCCGAGGCCGGCGAGCCCGCGCCCGCTCTGCGCGCCGGGGAGATCGCCACCACACTGCCGGAGGTCTTCCGGGCCAGGGAGGTGCAGACCTCTGCCGGCACCTTCGGCCACCTGCGGATCTTCACCTTCAGCGTGGACGATCTCGATGCATACCTCCAGGAACTCCTGCGGCTGATCAGCCTGTTGCCGGACCGGGGCCTGATCCTCGACGTCCGGGACAACGGCGGTGGCCTGGTCCTCGCGGCCGAGCTGGCCCTGCAGCTCTTCACGCCCCGCCGGATCACCCCCGAGCCCGTGCAGTTCGTCAACACCCCGCTCAATCTGCGGATCTGCAAGAGGCACCAGGGCGACCAGCAGATCGATCTCGGTGCGTGGGTGCCCTCCATGGACCAGGCCCTGGAGATCGGGGCCGTGTTCTCCGGCGCCTTCCCGCTCAGCCCCGAGGACGCCGCCAACTCCATCGGCCAGCAGTACTTCGGGCCGGTCGTGCTCGTCACCAACGCCCGCTGCTACTCCGCGACCGACATCTTCTCCGCCGGTTTCCAGGACCACGGGATCGGCCCGGTCCTGGGCACCGATCAGTGCACGGGCGCGGGCGGAGCCAACGTATGGACACAGGAGCTCCTCACCACCCTCCTGGCAGGCGATCCCGGATCGCCGTACGCACGGCTGCCCAAGCAGGCCGGCATGCGCGTCGCGATCCGCCGGACCCTGCGCGTACGCGACAACTCGGGCACGCCCGTCGAGGATCTCGGCGTCACGCCCGACGAACTCCACCGCTTGACGCGCGCGGACCTGCTGGAGGACAACGCCGACCTGCTGGAGCGGGCCGGCCAGATCCTCCGGGGCCTGACCCCGCACGCCGTGTCCATCACGGAAGCCTCCACCGACGACGGCGCCCTGCGGCTCAAGGTGAAGGCCAGCAACATCGACCGGCTGGACGTGTACGTCGACCAGCGGCCCCGTGCATCGATCGACCTCTCCGACGGCCAGGCCGACGTCACGGTGCCGGACGCCGCCGCCGCGCAGTCCGCCCGGTTGGAAGGGTTCGCGAGCGGTCGACTCGTCGCCAGCCGGACCGAGCAGTTCCGGTAGCCGTCTGCCGGGCGCCCCTGCCCCGGCCACCTCGTGCATTGCACGGGTGCCGGGGCGGGGGCGGCGGACGGTCTCACCCCGGTTCCGCCCCCCCGTACGCACCGCGCCCCCCGTACGCGGCGCCCCGGCCCTGCGGCTACGGGCGGGCCGTGACGCCCATGGAGCCTCCGCCGCCGAAGAAGACGGTGCCCGTGGGCCAGCCCGACCAGCTGTTCACGGCACCGGCGGACACACCGACCCCGGTGCCGCCCCACTTCGTCTCCGACCACTTCTCCTCGCCGTTCGCGGCCCTGACCCGTGCGTAATACGTCTTGTTGGTCTTGTTGGAGTACGCGTTGGCCCACGCGCTCCCGTCCGTGGCGACGTGGACGGCCACCCAGTCGCCCGTCCACCACTTGTCGCCGTTGTAGGCCATGCGGCACATCCGGTCGTTCTCGCCCACTTCGTTGATGCAGTACCGCTCACGGACGCTCAGTACGGACGCCCCGGACCCGGAGGCGGCGGTGGCCGCCTGCGCCGGTACGGCCAGTGCCGCACCGAGCAGCGCGAGCGAACTCAGGGCGGTCACGGCGAACTTCGTTTGCACGACGGATTCCTCCCGTTCCATGCCGCCCGCCCCGGTGAGGTCCGAGGCGGCGTCGGCGTTCTCGGGCACGACACTGCCGAGCCCCGCCCCGGTTCCGCCCCGGTTCCGCCCTGGTTGCGCCATGGCCGGGACCCGCCCCGGGCGGTTGGTGCGCCCTGCGGCCGTCTGGCAGGGTGGGGCGGTTGTCCGGCGGACGGGGGCGTGGAACCGGTGGAACTGAAGGTGTTGGGGCCGTTGGAAGCGGTGGTCGACGGCTGCCCGGCGGCCCTGCCCGGCGGTCGCGCCCGGGTCCTGCTCGCAGTCCTCGCCCTGCACCAGGGCACACCGGTGTCCGTGGAGCGGCTGACCGACGCCGCCTGGGGCACACGGCCGCCGGCCACGGCCCGCGCCCAGGTCCAGGCGATGGTGTCGGCGCTGCGCCGTGCCCTCGTCGTCGCCGACGGCAGCGGCAGCGGCGAAGGTCCGGCGCCGGCGACGTCGACAAAGGCGATAGGGACGCAGGGCGCGGGCTACCTCCTCGCCGCCGAAACCGTGGAGACGGATCTCGGCCACTTCGGACGCCTTGTCGGCCAGGGGCGCGCGGCGGCGGCGGAGCAGTGCACGGGGGAGGCGGTGCACCGGCTGCGGGCAGGGCTCGCGCTGTGGCGCGGTCCCGCGTTCGACGGACTGCCCTCGTCGGTGCTGGAGGCCGAGGCCACGCGCCTGGGCGAGGTCCGGCTGGAGGTCCTCGAAGAGTGTCTCGGCCTCGAACTGTCGCTCGGGCCGAGGCCGGACCTGGTCGCGGAGATCGGTGCCGTCGCGCGCGCCCACCCGCTGCGCGAGTCGGCCCACCGCCTGCTGATGCTCGCCCTGTACGGGGCAGGCCGGGCGGCCGAGGCGCTGACCGCTTTCCAAGAGGCACGTCGCGTCCTGTCCGACGAACTCGGGGTGGATCCCGGCCCGGCGCTCCAGGAGCTGCACCAGCTGATCCTCACCGACGGCCCCGTGTCCCCCGCATCCTCCGGCCTCGCCGGGCCCGCTCCTGCGGTGCGGTATCCGGCGCCGACCGTCCTCCCGTCGACGTCCCCGTCTGCGGCGGCGGAGCCTTCCGCGCCGGGGGCACAGCCGCCGTCCGGCACCCCCGCGCTCCAGCGGGTCCGGCTGTTCGGGCGGGACGCGGACGTGAACGCCCTGACGGGCACCGTCGCCGCCCGCCGGCTGGTGACCCTGGTCGGCCCGCCCGGCGTCGGGAAGACACGGCTGGCCCTCGCCGTCGCCGACCGGGCAGGCGCCGTGTTACGGGACGGCGGCCGGGCAGTGGAGCTGGAGTCCGTGAGCCGCGCGGAGCTCGTCCCCGCGGCAGTCGTCGAGGCCCTGGGGTTGCCCGCCGGGCCGGGCCGGCCCCTCCTGGACGCCCTCTGCGCGGGCCTGGCCGGACACGAGATGCTGCTCGTCCTCGACAACTGCGAGCACCTCGCGGACGCCTGCGCGGACCTCGTCGACACCCTGCTCTCGCGCTGCCGCGGGCTGCGCATCCTCGCCACCAGCAGGGAGCCGCTGGCGGTACCGGGCGAGACCGTGCACCCGGTCGGGCCGTTGGACGTGCCGGCGCGGGACACCCCGGAGGCGGTCCTCGCCTCGGCGGCGGGCCGTATGCTGGCCGACCGCGCGGCCGCCCAGTCGCCCTCGTTCGCCCTGACGGCGCTGACGGCGCCGGCGGCGGCCCGGATCTGCCGGGCCGCCGACGGACTGCCCCTCGCGTTGGAACTGGTCGCCGCACAACTGCGCGTGTTCTCCCTCGCCGACGTCGCCGCCCGCCTCGACCGGCAGCTGGAACTCCTGGCGCGGCGCCGGGCCCGCCCCACCCGGCACAGTTCGCTGCGGGCGGCGATCGACTGGAGCCACCGGCTGCTGACCGACGAGGAACGGGTGGTGTTCGCCCGGCTGTCCGTGTTCGCCGGCGGGTTCACCGCGGAGGCCGCGCAGGCCGTGGCCGCACCGTCATCCGCCCGTAGCGTGGAACCGGTCCTGCGCGACCTGGTGGAGCGTTCCCTCGTCGTCGTCGACCACGACACCGATCCGGTCCGCTACCGGCTGCTCGCTGCGGTCCGGGAATACGCCGGGGAGCGCCTGGAGCCCGCCCCGGGTGCGGATGCCGGTACGGGTGCGGGGCCGGGAGCGGCCACGGAGCCGGACGCCCGGACGCAGATCCGCCGCCGTCATGCGGAGTACTACCGTGCGCTCGGCACCCGCGCCGAGTCGGCGGCCCCGGGCGGTGCGGACATCGTCCTGAGGCGCCGGCTGCGCCGGGAGCTGCCGAACCTCCGGGAGGCCCTCGCCTGGGCACTGGGTTCCGACGGTCCGGAGGCGTCCCCGGCGGACGGCTCCGATCCGGTTCTGGGAGCCGATCTCGTGGGCGCAGTGGCCTGGCTGTGGGCCGGTCTGCCGCGCGAGGGACTCCACTGGGTACGGCGGGCGTTGGACGGGCTGGCGCATGCGGGACCCCCGGGCCCGGCATCGCCGGCACCGCTCGCAGCACACCGGAACGTGCTCCATGCGGCAGGCATGATCTCCTTCAGCGTCGACCTGGCCGACTCCGCGGCCACACTGGGCGAAGCCGCCCGGCTGGCCGCGCAGTCCGGCGACTTCCGGCTCCAGCTGGAGGCCCTCGCCCAGCTCTCCGTCGTCCGCTGTCTCCAAGGCCGTGCGGCGGAAGCCCTTGCCGTCGCCGAGGCCGTCCTGCCGCCCGTGCTGCAGTACGGCACGGAGCACGCGGCCGCCAGGGCACGCACGGCGGTCGCCATCGCGCACTGCGGCCTGGGGGAGTTGGCCCGAGCGGGCGCCGAGCTGGCCCGGGCCGAGGAGGTCCTGGTCCGCGCCGGAGCCCGTACGGACCTGGCCACGACCCGCTGGGCGCAGTCCGAGGTCGCGTACTACGCCGGTGACCCGGAACGCGCCGCGGCCCTCTCCGAGGCGGCGCTTCGGGACACGGCCCTGGGCGACGACCTGTTCACCTCCGTGTGCCGACGGTCCCAGCATGCCCGCAACCTCCAGGCCGCCGGCGACCCGTACCCCGCCACCCGGTGGCTGACCGCGGTCCTGCGCGACTGTCTGGAAGCCGGCCTGTGGATGCCGGCGGTGGACGCCCTCACCAGCGCTGCCCGTCAGGAGGCCGCGGAGGGACGCGCACAGCGGGCGGTCGCCCTGCTGGCCGCGTGCGCGCAACTGCGCGAACGGACGGGCCGGCAGCCCGCCCCCGTCGAACTCCCCTTGCTGCGCGAGCTCGACGAAGCCCTGCGCGCCGCCCTCGACGAAGCCGACCACACGGCAGCACACAAGGCCGGCGCGGCCCTGACCGCGGAGCAGGCCCTCGAATACGCCCTGGCATCCGCGCCGTGACGTCGGGTACGCCCTCCACCCCACGGTCCGGCGGCCCGGTCAGGCCGTGCGGTCGCCGAGAGCCGTGACCGCGGCGACCATCCGGTCCCAGAACGGGCCGGTCTCCAGCGTGACCGCGACCTGTGCGTTCACCGGTCGGTCCAGGTACCGGTGCAGGTCCACGACGGTGGCTCCCCGTGTGTAGCGTCCCTGCAGCTCGACGACGACATTGGCATCCACGCAGTGCACGATGCCTGGGTCGATCACCCGGGCGACCGCGACCGGGTCGTGCAGTGGCGGGGCCTGGAACCCCCACAGCGTGCGGTAGGTGGATGCGAAGTACGTCAGCAGCTCGGCGCAGACACGTCCGAGGCCGGTGCCAAGGCCCTCGAAGCGGGCGACGATCTCGGGCGTGGCCAGCGCTTGGTGAGTGACGTTCAGGCCGCACATGGTGAGGGGCACACCACTGCGGAAGACGATGTCCGCGGCTTCCGGGTCGGTCCGGATGTTGAACTCGGCAGCCGGGGTCCGGTTGCCCCGCTCCGTCGAGCCGCCCATGAGCACGATCTCCCGGATCCGGTCGGCGGCCCCGGGATGGCGCGTCAGCAGCAGGGCGATGTTGGTCAACGGCGCCGTCGGGACGAGGGTGACCGGCTCCGGGTATGCGGTCAGGATCCGGTACATGAGGTCCACCGCATGCTCGGGTACCACGTCCACCGTGGGTTCGGGGAATCGCGGGCCGTCGAGGCCGGACACGCCGTGCACGTCGTCCGCCACGGTCAGCGCCTGAACCAGGGGTCGTGCGCAGCCGGCCGCGATGGGCACATCGGTGATGCCCGCGACGGTGCAGACCCGGCGGGCGTTCAGGGTGGTCTTCGCGAGGGTCTGATTGCCCGCAACCGTGGTGATGGCCAGCAGATCGACCGCGGGGTCACCGGCCGCAAGCATGATCGCGAGGGCGTCGTCGTGTCCGGGGTCGCAGTCGATGATGATCGGTACGGGCACGGACTCTCCTGCGCAGGGGGACCGCTGACCCCGACAGTGTGCCGCTCCGGCACCCTCGTGGCCAGGAGGCGTTCGGGCCGGGCGCGGGTGACATCCGATCCGACGAGCGCGGCCCAAGGATCGGGCAGCCGGACCCCTCGCGTGTTACTTGGCAGTAAGGAATGATGGCAGTGACCATCCACACGGCGGGGGCTGAGGCAGCGGTGACGACTTTCGACGACGATGCCAGGGTGCACGCTTTCCGGGACGACGCACTGGGAGAGCACGACGCAGTCGGTCTCGCTGCGGCGATCCGGCGCGGTGACGTTTCCGCAGCCGAGGCGGCCCGGGACGCGCAGGCGCGGGTACGGGCGGTCGAGTCGCGGCTGAACGCGGTCCAGGCACACATCGACGTTCCGGCGCACGCCGCCGGAACGGGCGGCGCCTTCGCCGGCGTGCCGACCTTCGTCAAGGACAACACCGACTACCGGGGAATGCCCACGGGCCACGGCAGCGCGGCCTTCCGCCCGAGGGCGGCGCGGCGGCACGCGCCGTTCGCCCGGCAGTTCCTGAGCAGCGGCGTCACGGTGCTGGGCAAGACCCGGCTGCCCGAGTTCGGGTTCAGTCCGACCACCGAGTACGAAGGCGCAGAACCGGTCCGCAACCCGTGGCACACGGGCTACTCGGCCGGCGGTTCGTCGGGCGGTAGCGCAGCGCTTGTCGCAGCCGGAGCGGTTCCGATCGCGCACGCCAACGACGGTGGTGGCTCGATACGGATACCCGCCGCCTGCTGCGGACTCGTCGGACTCAAGCCGACCCGCGGCCGGGTCGTGGCGAACGCCCAGAGCCGCCAACTGCCGCTCGACATAGTCTCCGACGGGATCGTGAGCCGCTCCGTACGGGACGCGGCCGCCTTCCTCGCCGCCGCCGAGACGTACTGGCGGAGTCCCAAGCTGCCGCCCCTGGGCCTGGTCGAAGGCCCCTCGGGGCAACGGTTGCGCATCGGGTTCCTGCTGGACTCGCCGAACGGAGTCCGCTCCGACCCCGCCACCCGTGCGGCGGTCACCGAGACCGTGGCGGCCCTCGAACGGCTCGGCCACACCGTGGAGCCGGTGGAGCCGGCCATCGACCCGAGCTTCACCGACGACTTCCTCACGTACTGGGGGATGCTGTCCTTCCTCCTCGGCGTCACGGGCCGGACCCTGGGCACGGACTTCGACCGGCGCCGCATGGACGGCCTCAGCCAGGGGCTGCGCGAGGCGTACCTGAGGAACTGGCAGCGCACTCCCGGCGTGCTGCGGAGGCTGAAGCGTACGAGGGAGGCGTACGCAGCGGCGTTCCGCGGGCTCGACCTCGTGCTGTCGCCCGTGCTCGCCCACACCACGCCGCGGATCGGCCACCTCAGCCCGGCCGTTCCCTACCTGACGCTGATGGAACGGATCCTCGCGTACGTGACGTTCACCCCGGTCGACAACGTCGTCGGTACGCCGTCGATCTCGGTGCCCACGACGAGCGCGACGCCGGACGGGCTGCCCATCGGCGTCATGCTCTCCGGCCGACCTGGAGCCGAACGGAAGCTGCTGGAGATCGCGTTCGAGCTGGAGGCCGACCGCCCCTTCCGGCGTGTCCAAGACATCTGACACCGCCGCCCGCCATGTGATTGCTTCCTGCATCCAGCCGACGGCTGCCGGAGTGCGTGCGTCCGCACCGCGCGGTACCGTCGAACTGCGCGCGTTCCGCCCACACTGCCGCGGCTTGGGCCGGCTGGGCAGCCGTAGACGTCGGCAGAGGAACGGAATCCCATGACACACCACCGCCTCAACGCGGCGGCTGCCGGGGCTGCTCTGGCCTGCCTGGCAGTGTTCGGCTCGACACCGGGCAGTGCCGCCTCACCACCTGCTCACACCGTCGGCCCCAGCCCGGCGGCTCCGGCGCGATTCGTGGCCGGCCCCTGTCCGAAGACGGCCGAGCCGATCGCCGCCCTGAGCACGGCACGGTGCGGTTTCCTGGAGGTACCCGAGAACCGCGGCCGGCCCGGCGGCCGGACCGTCAAGCTGGCCGTGGCGGTCATCCCGGCCGACTCGGCGAAGCCCGCCGCCGACCCCGTGGTGTTCATGGCGGGCGGCCCAGGTGGCGACACGTTCGACGATATTCCCTTCCTGGTCGAATCCGGCCTGAACCGGGGCCGCGAACTGATCATCATGGCCCAGCGCGGAAATCTCCACGACCGGCCGAACCTCGCCTGCCCCGAGATCGACCGGTTCAACGAGCAGGCCGTCGGGCTGGGTTACGACGCGGCGTCGGCTGAGCGGCTCATGCTGGACGCGGTGAAGAAGTGCCGGGACCGCCTGGCGGCCGACGGGGCCGACCTGAGCGCCTACAACTCCACCGAGAACGCTGCGGACTTCGCCGACCTGCGCAAGGCACTGGGCATCCGCCAATGGAACGTCTACGGCTACTCCTACGGCTCCGACCTGGCCCTCACCTACCTGCGCCTGCACCCCGAGGGGATCCGCGCGGTGGCGATCGACTCGGTCACACCCCCGCAGAGCGCGGTCCTGCCGTGGGGCTGGAGCAGCGCCCGGGAGGGGATCGACAACATCCTGAAGGCGTGCGCGGCCGAGCCCCGCTGCAAGAGCCGCTACCCGGACCCCATGGGCACGTTGACGGAACAGGTGCGCAAGCTGGAGGCCCAGCCCCTGACGCTCAACGCCCGTCCGCCGAACGGCGGAAACCCGGTGAAGGTCGTCCTCGACGGCGGCGCGGTGCTGAACCTGCTGGTCGCCAATGCCATCAAGCCCAAGGACCTCCCGGCGGCGATCGACGAACTCGGCCGCGGACGTCCCGACCGCTTCGCGAGGGCCCGCGCGGCCGACTCGGTCCAGCCCGTCGGGGAGACGGCCCACGGCCTGACGCAGTCGGTGGCGTGCAGCGAGTGGGCGCCGGGAAGTACGGAATCCGACGTGCTGAAGGCAGGGCGCCGGGCCTTCTCCGGCTGGCCGGACACGGTCCTGGCGCAGGTACCGCAGCTGCCCTTCCAGTACGGGATGTGCCGGATCTGGGATGTTCCCGACCGCGCCGCCGTCCAGCGGGTGGCCACCGCCGGCGCGGTGCCGACGCTCCTCCTCTCCGGGACGTTCGATGCGAAGACCGGGGCGAGTTGGGCGAACGAGGCCGCCCGTACGCTGTCCCGATCGACCTCCGTGCGGATCCCCGGAACCACCCACTGGGTGGTCCCCCAGTCGCCGTGCGCCCAACGCGTGCTGGCCTCGTTCCTCGTCCGTCCGACCGCACCCGACACCGGTTGCGCGGCCGGTCTCACACCGCAACCTTTCACGATCACCCCGAAGTGACCGGGAGGACAGATGGCTTCCCACCACGCGCCCCGCCGTCGGCGCGCCGTTCGACGGATCCAGGCCGCCGGGGCCGGTGCGGCGACCGGGCTCCTCATCACCGGCCTGCTGGCAACGCCCGCCCGAGCGCAGGACGACACCGGAGGGCCGATCGGGACGACGGCCGGGAAGGCGGGCGACGCCCGCTACGAGCCCGGCCCCTGTCCGAAGACGCCGGAGCCGGTTGCCGCGCTCGAAGGGGCCCGCTGCGGGACGCTCACCGTGCCCGAGAACCGCACCAGGCCGGGCGGTCGCACGATCAAGCTGGGCGTCGCGATCGTGGCGGCGGTCACCGCGAACCCGAAGCCCGACCCGATCGTGTGGCTGGCCGGCGGACCAGGCGACGACGCGGTCGGCGAGGCGAAGATGGCGATCGACGGCGGCCTGAACCGCGACCGTGACGTGATCTTCATGTCCCAGCGCGGCACGTACTCGGCCGACCCGGAGCTCCTCTGCCCCAACATCGATGAGTTCAACGCACGCGCGGTCGGCCTCGTCTACGACGCGCCGTCCACCGAGCGCCTGCACGTCGAGGCCACGAAGGCCTGCCGCGACAAGCTGGCGGGCCGCGGGATCGACCTGAGCGCCTACAACGACACCGAGAGCGCCGCCGACTACGCGGACCTGCGCGCCGCCCTGGGCATCAAGGAATGGAACCTGTTCGGCATCTCCTACGGCACCCACCTGGCGCTCGTCTCCATGCGCCAGCACCCGGAGGGACTCCGCTCGGTCGGCATCGACGGCATCCTGCCGCCGTCCAGAGCGGGCTCGGCCCTGACCTGGAGCAGCGCCCGGCAGGGCTTCGACGGCCTGTTCAAGGCCTGCGCGGACCAGCCCGCCTGCAACAAGCGGTACCCCGGCCTGCCGGCCACTTTCGACCGGCTCGTCCGACAGCTGGAAGCCAAACCGGTCACGACCACCGTCACGCTGCCCGGCAGCCCCAAACCGGTGAAGGTCGTCCTGGACGGCGGGGCACTGGTGAACTGGATGACCTCCGCCACGCACGTGGCGCCGCAGGTACCCCTGGCCCTCGACGAGCTGGCCCACGGCAAGCCGCAGCGGATCGCCCGGCAGTGGGCGGGCGGCAAGCTCAGCCCCCAGGCCATGGGGCGGGTCGCGCACGGGCTCGGCTACGGCATCTTCTGCAGCGAGTGGACCCCGTACGAGAGCCAGGAGCAGGCGCTCCGAGGAGGACGGGAAGCGTTCCCGTCCTACCCCCGCTCGGTACAGGCCCAGGCTCCGCAGCTCACCTTCCTCCGCCCTGACTGCGCTGCCTGGAACGTCCCGGCGGCGCCGCGCTCGATCCGGGACGTCACGCGCGGCGACATCCCCACCCTCGCCATCTCGGGCGGGTTCGACTCCCAGACCGGCGCGGACAACGGGCCGTACGTCGCCCGCACGCTGAGCAAGGCCAAGGTGGTCACGGTCCCCTACGAACCCCATGTGGTCTTCGCTTCGTCACGGTGTGCGCAAGAGATCACCGTCTCGTTCTTCGACAACCCGACCGCCCCGAAGACCGGATGCCTCCGAGGTCTCAAGTCGCCCCGGTTCGAGGTCGGCCCCTGAACGGCGAGACCCCGACTGCCTGGTGCTGCGCACGTACGACCCCGTCGTCTCCCGAGCCGTGTTCGACCAGGCGGCGGTGCTTCCAGGCCTGGGGCCCGGCCAGTACGTCTTGACGGCGATCCGCGCGGCAGAAGCAGCGCCCGGGAGCCCGGCACACCGCCTGACCTGGGATCGGTCACACTTTCGTGCCGCCATCCGTCAGGTCGGTGACAGCACCACACGAACACTTCTTCGTACCGATCGCGCTCATCGCCAAGCCGGTGCCCGGACGGTCGTCCACCGATCCGTGGAAGTGAGTCCACCCGGGGCACCCGGCCGAGCGCTCGGCGGGGTACCCGGATGAACGGAGGGGCGGTCCGCTCGGACCGCCCCTCCGACACGTCTGCCCTGGTGGCCGAATCCCGGGTCGTGGGACGGCGCTCCGGCGGCGATGATGGCTCGATGGACAGACGGGTGGACACGCGACGGGCCCCCGCCGGCAGCCCGTACACGGGCCTGCCGGAGGCCCGTCCGGGCGGCGGAGTGCCGGGGCAGGCATACGCCGTGTCGGCCGAGTTCTACGACTTGTTGCACTCCCGGTCGTACCACCGGCACGCGCTGGCACTGGCCGGGCCGGCGGCCGCGGCGCGGGTGGGGATCGTCGAGGTCGGCGCGGGCACCGGGCTGGTCACCGACGTGCTGATCGGCGCCTCGTGTGTGCCGGTCCATGCCGTGGAGCCGGCGGCGGCCATGCGGGCCGTCCTGCTGTCCCGGCTGCACCCGCCCGCCGGGGGCTCCGTCGGGGACCGGGTGACCGTGCACGCCTGTTCGGCGGTCGAGCTGTCGCTCAGCGGGCAAGCCGATCTGGCGGTCTGCCTGCGGATGGCCTCCTGTCTGCCTCCCCATGAGCGGCGCGCGCTGTGGCGGACACTGGCCGATCTGCTGGTCCCGGGCGGCCTGCTCTTCCTGGACCGCCCGCCGGCCCGGCTACCGGCCCGGCCGGCCCGCCGCTCGCTGGGGGAGGTGCGGCTCGGCATGGACACCTACCGGGGGCAGGTCACCGCCCGCGCCGAAGGCGACCGGATCCGCTGTGACTACACCTACCTGGTGTGCCGTCAAGGCCGCGTCATGCGCCGGGCACAGGAGTCGTTCCTGCTCTGGCCGCTGTCCCGGCAGGCGCTCGGTGCGGAGCTGGCGGACGCGGGCCTCGCCCTCGAAGGCGAGCTGCCGCCGGACCTGCTGCGCGTACGGCGGCGGGTCTGAAGCTCGCCCCGGTGAGCACCCGGCGCCAGGCCGCCGCACACGCCACGAGCGGTCCGGGCCTCACCGCCCCCCTTCCCCCTCGCCCTCCTCCTCGATGAGATGCACGGCGGCCTCCTCTGCCGATGCCGCGCCGCCGTTCACACCCACATCGCGCGCGAGTACCGAGATGTGGCGTACGGGCCCGGTCTCTTCCGTGTCGGCCAGCCGGCCGGCCCGCACGGGGCCGGCCTCGGGCGCCACATCGGCCGTTTCGGCCGACTCGTCCCAGTCGGCCACGTCGGCGGCGTCCGGGTCGGGAAGCTCGCGGGCGAGCCGCTGGTCGAGGGTCTCGCCGAGGTGCTGTTCCTCGGCCGTCGTGCCGTGGTCGGCGACGGCCAGCGGCCGCTCGGGCGGCGAGTACCCCGTGTCCAGGGTCTCGTCGAGGTCGGGCTCGTCCAGGGCGTTCTCCATGTCGGGCTGAGCCTGGGCCGGGTCGTCCGCGTCCTGCGGCTGGTACACCTCGTCGCCCTGCGATTCCGTACTGCTCATGGCGTCTCCTTGCTCGAAGGGGTTCAGAGGTTCGCGCACCCCGGCCGGCCACCCCGCGGCAGCACGCCGTCATGCCGGGGATGTTTCCGGTCATACCTGGTGGATCCCCGTGATCGGCGCCGCCATGCACGCCCGACCGCCTCTCTTGTGCTCCCGGGCACGCTTCACGGGGCACGGTGGAGGTCGGGAGTGTGGCCCCGGGGCTCAGTCGCCGGGCGCCCAGAAGGCTGTCAGACGTGCTCCGCCCCAGGTCACATCCGCCCAGTCGCCCGTCACGGTCAGTACGGCGACGGCCGCGGTGGGAAACTCCGCACCGACGCGGTTGACCAGCTGCTTCGGGCCGTCCCCGCACAGGCGGTGCGCCAGCTCGTGCACGGCCGGGTTGTGGCCGACGATCAGCAGACCGGCCACCGCGACCGGCGTCTGCGCCAGGACCGTGAGCAGGCCGTCCGCGTCGGTACGGTAGAGCCTGTCCTCGTAGACGGTCGGCGGCGGGTCGGGCAGCTGCGGCAGCATCAGCCCCCATGTCTGACGGGTACGCCGCGCCGAGGAGCAGCGGGCCAGGCCGAGCGGCAACCCCTGCCGCGCGAGCCAGCGGCCGCCCTCCGGCGAGTCGCTCCGGCCGCGGTCGGCCAGTGCCCGGTCGAAATCGGCCGCCACGTCCTTCGGTACGGCCTTGGCGTGCCGGACCACGACGATCCGGCGTTCGCGAGCCGACACGTCCGCCTCCCGAGGGGTCAGCGACCGGACCGGTCGCGCCGGACTGCCCGGCCCTGGGCCGCGGCGTTCGGGGGCGTTCCGTCCCGCTTCTTGCCCGCGCTCATCTCTCGCCCTCCTGGTGTCGGCCGGGGATACCGGCGGGCCGTCGTGCCGGGCTCGCCTGCCCGACCCGTGAAGTCTCACACCCGGCGCGGGGTTTTCCCTGAAGCCATGGCCGGATCCGGTTCCGTTTCGCGCGTCGCCGGCCCTCCTTGACCGGTGGGGCGTTGCCGACTTGCCTACCTAGGATCCCTAGGATAAAACTAGGGCTCCTAGGGAATGGGGAGGGCGCATGGTGCGGGCCGGGTTGACGGCGGAGCGGGTGACGGTCGCGGGTGCCGAGCTGGCGGACGAGGTCGGGTTCGAGCAGGTCACCATGGCGCGGGTGGCGCGCCGGCTGGGCGTGAAGGACGCGAGCCTCTACGCCCACGTGCGCAGCCTGGAGGATCTGCGTGGTCGGATCGCGTTGCTGGCGGCGGACGAGAAGACCCTCCGTATCGCGGAGGCCACCGCCGGGCGGGCGGGCAAGGACGCGCTGGTCGCGTTCGCCGACGCCTGGCGGGAGTACGCCCGTGAGCATCCCGGCCGGTACGCGGCGACGCAGACCTCGATCCGGATCGACCCCGAGTTGGCCGCGCAGGCGCCCGGGCCGCGGCGCGCGGTCGAGCTGACCTACGGGATGCTGCGCGGCTACCGACTGGCCGAGCCCGACCTGACCGACGCGGTCCGGTTGCTCCGCAGTACCTTCCACGGCTTCGTGGCCCTGGAGGCCGCAGGCGGGTTCGCGCACGAGCGTTCCCCGCAGCAGTCCTGGGTCCGATCCCTCGACGCCCTGCACGTCCTCCTGGATCACTGGCCCCCGTCCCGAGAAGGAGACCCCTCATGACCGACCCGATCACCGGCACCCTGCGCGTGAACGGCGCGACGCTGCACTACGAAGTACGCGGCGACGGCCCGCTCCTGCTGCTGATCCCGGGAGGGACGGGCGGCGCGGCCTCCTTCGACGGCATCGCCGACGACCTGGCCGCGGAGTACACCGTCGCGACGTACGACCCGCGCGGCATGTCCCGCAGCACACTGGACGACCCCGGGGCCGAGCAGCGGGTTTCCGAGCATGCGGACGACGCGCTGCGGATGCTCGACCTGCTGTCGCCCGATGCGCCCGCCCGGGTCTTCGGATCCAGCTCGGGCGCGATCGCTGCCGTACACCTGCTCACCGTCGCCCCCGAACGGGTCGAGCGCCTCGTGGCACACGAACCGCCGCTCGTGGAGGTACTTCCCGACGCCGCCCGGCACCGCATGCTCCTTGCGCGGGTGCAGGAGACGTTCCACAGCGACGGGCTCATGCCGGCGATGGCCCTGTTCGCCGATGGCCTGAAGAAGGACGGTGACGCTGCCCCCCGGCCGAAGGCCGAGCTCAGGCTGCCACCGCAGGCGGCGGCACGGGCCGAGCAGACGATGGCCGACCTGCCGTTCTTCCTCGGACGCATCGTGCCGGCCTTCATGTCCCACGGCCCGGACATCCACCGGCTGGAGCCGCTGAAGGACCGCCTCGTGCTCGCCTGCGGCGAGGACTCCCGGGGCGAACTGCTCTACCGCCCGGCCGCATTCCTGGCCGAGTGCCTGGGTACGGAACTCCTGCACTTCCCCGGCGGACACACCGGCCTGACCACACACACCACCGAGTTCGGCGCTCTCCTGCGCAAGGCGTTCCGCGGGTAGGGCCACGGTCAGTGCCTGCACCGGCCACACGCAGGGTCAGCCCATCCGGCCGGGATCCGCGGGCGGCTCCCCGATCGGCCGGATGACCACCGGGTACTCACGCGAGCCTTCGGGAACGGGGCAACGGGCAACACGGGCGGCGATCTCGGTGACCCGGTCCAGACTCGCGCAGTCCAGCACCCAGTACCCGGCCATGAGGACCTCGTTCGGCCCGTACGGGTCGTCCGTGACCACCGCTCGCCCGTCGCGGTCGGCGGTCACCATCCGGGCGTCGGCCGGTGAGCTCAGGCCCTGCGCGTCGACCAGCTCCCCCGAGGCTGCGAGATCGGTGTTGATCTCCTCCATGAACGCGAACATCGCATGCAGTTCCTCCGGGCTCCAGGCGGGCGCCCGTGCGGAGGCCCTTCCGTCCATGGCGTCGTAGTCGGCCCGGGCTCCCTGCACCATCACGAGGTATCTCATCCCGTCAGGGGACTACCTCCGCCCGCCCGCCCCGCGGCACCCCGCCGACCGGGTCACCCGTGCGCTGGACGAATTCGCCGGGAGGACGTCCGGCCACTGGCACGGGCTGCGCCGACCGGCTCGACCTGCACCGCGAGAGTGCGGTGGCCGATGCGGTCCCACGCACCTGCTGCCGGTCGTCGCGGCCGCGCCGGCCGCGCCGGCGCGCCTGAGCCCCGGCGGCGGCGCGAGCAGCTGTGGGACGAGGGAGACGCCCCTCGCCCCGGCTGACGGGTGGGATCAGAACGCGAAGACGGCGTTGCCGTTCAGGGTCGCCGACATGGTGCAGCTGTTGGCGAAGGTGTGCTTCCAGGAGACCCGGCTGCCCTGCCAGATGCCGTCCGCGGTCACGGTCACGGGCGCGTAGTGCATCGGGCACGCGCGGTTCACGTCGGGCGCCGCCAGCAGCCGGTCGAAGGTTCCGCCGGTGGAGTTGAGGGCCGTACAGGCGGCCTTGGGATCGGGGTGCGTGCCCTGCGCGGACGGGATGCAGCTGAGGGTGGCGGCGCGCAGGACCGTGCCGGCGGTGGCGTTGTCTCCCTGGGTGATGGAGAAGACCATGGCGGACGGGGCGTACAGGCTGGTGGGCTTGGCCTCCGCCATGCCGGTGGCGCCGGCCAGGCACAGGAGGGCGGCGGCAGAGACGGCAGCGAAGCGATAGCGCACGACAAGACTCACTTTCGATACGAAGGTTGAGCGCGACAAATACTTGAGTCGTCGGGCTCCGATGCGGCCGAGTCTGTCGGATTCGAAGGTGTGTCGCATGTTGATGGCCGTTTTACGGACACGTCGTTCGTATATCGGATAACGAATGGTCGTTCGGGCAGCTCGCGCGGGGTGCGCCCGCTCCGCGACCGCACGGAAACAGGGGGTGACGGCACGAACGGCCGCCCGCATGCAGGACGCTGACCTGCCGTCGAGCTTCTTGCGTTCACCTGAAGGCCATTCGGCTTGTCCGAATCAGTGTGGTTCCGCCTCCGTCACCGTCCCGACCGGACCCCGAGGATGCCCCGGTCGGCCGACGAGCGGCCTGCCGACCGGGGCATCGGCCCGGGTCCGGGCTCAGGAGAGGTCGAACCGGTCGAGGTTCATCACCTTGTCCCATGCGGTCACGAAGTCACGCACGAACTTCTCTCCCGCGTCCGCGGATGCGTAGACCTCCGAGACGGCGCGGAGCTGGGAGTGCGAACCGAAGACGAGGTCGACGGCGGTGGCGGTCCACTTGAGCTCGCCAGTAGCGTGATCGCGGCCCTCGAACACGTTCTCGGCCGAAGCCGAAGCCTTCCACTCCGTGCCCATGTCGAGCAGGTTGACGAAGAAGTCGTTGGTCAGCGTCTGCGGCCGATGGGTGAACACGCCGTGCGGGGACTGCTCGAAGCCGGTGTTCAGGGCCCGCATGCCGCCGACCAGGACCGTCATCTCGGGAGCGGTCAGCGTGAGCAGATTGGCGCGCTCCAGGAGCAGGGTCTCCGGCGGGAGCTTCTCTTTCGGCCGGAGGTAGTTGCGGAATCCATCCGCCCTGGGTTCGAGCACCGCGAACGCCTCCACGTCCGTCTGCTCCTGCGAGGCGTCAGTCCGCCCCGGCGCGAACGGGACCGTGATGTTGTGACCGGCGTTCTTCGCAGCCTGCTCGACAGCCGCACACCCGGCCAGGACGATCACGTCGGCGAGCGAAACCTTCGTACCGCCGGCCTGTGCTTCGAAGTCCTGCCGGATCTGCTCCAGTCCCTGCAGCACCTCCGCCACCTCGGACCGGGAATTGACCTCCCAGTCCCTCTGCGGCGCGAGCCGGATCCGCGCCCCGTTGGCCCCGCCGCGCTTGTCTGTGCCGCGGAAGCTCGCCGCCGACGCCCAGGCGGTGGTGACCAGTTGGGAGACGGAGAGTCCCGAGGCGAGGATCCTGCTCTTGAGGGCGGCGATGTCCTCGTCGGTGACCAGCGGGTGATCGACCGCGGGGACGGGGTCCTGCCACAGCTGCGGCTCGGGGATCCACGGGCCGAGATAGCGCGAGAGCGGCCCCATGTCACGGTGCAACAGCTTGTACCAGGCCCTGGCGAAGGCGTCCGCCAGCTTGTCGGGGTTCTCGTGGAAGCTCTTCGCGATCGGCGCGTAGATCGGATCCAGCTTCAGGGAGAGGTCCGTCGTCAGCATCATGGGCGCGTGCCTCTTCGACGGATCATGAGCGTCCGGCACGGTGTCCTTGGCCGAGGGGTCCGTGGGAGTCCACTGGTGCGCCCCGGCCGGGCTCGTCGTCAGCTCCCAGTCGTACTTGAACAGGTTGTCCAGGTATCCGTTGTCCCACTTCGTCGGCGCGGTGGTCCACGCCCCCTCAAGCCCGCTGGTGAGCGCATAGGCGCCCGAGCCGGTGCCGTACGTGTTCCGCCAGCCGATGCCCTGCTGCTCGATGGGGCAGCCCTCGGGTTCCGGACCGATGTACGCCGGATCGACCGCACCGTGGCACTTGCCGAACGTGTGGCCGCCGATGATGAGCGCGGCCGTCTCCTCGTCGTTCATCGCCATGCGCTTGAACGTCTCGCGGATGTCCTTGGCGGCGGCAATCGGATCCGGGTTGCCGTTGGGCCCCTCCGGATTGACGTAGATCAGCCCCATCTGCACGGCACCGAAAGGACCGGTGAGTTCCCTGTCGCCGACGTAGCGCTCATCTCCGAGCCATGTGTCCTCGGGCCCCCAGAAGATTTCCTCGGGTTCCCAGATGTCCTCCCGCCCGAAGCCGAACCCGAAGGTCTTGAAGCCCATCGATTCCATGGCGCAGTCGCCGGCGAAGATCAGAAGGTCGGCCCAGGAGATTTTGCTGCCGTACTTCTGCTTGACCGGCCAGAGAAGACGGCGCGCCTTGTCGAGGCTCGCGTTGTCCGGCCAGCTGTTGAGGGGGGCGAAGCGCTGAGCGCCGGCGCCGCCACCCCCTCGGCCGTCGGCGATCCGGTAGGTTCCCGCGGCGTGCCAGCTCATCCGGATGAGGAGCGGACCGTAGTGACCGTAGTCGGCAGGCCACCAGTCCTGCGACGTGGTCATCACCTCGAAGACGTCCTGTTTCAGCGCGTCGCAATCGAGGGCCGTGAACGCTTCCGCGTAGTTGAAGTCCTCGCCCAGCGGATTGGACTGCGGTGAGTTCTGGTGGAGAACCTGAAGGTCCAGTTGATTCGGCCACCAGTCCCGGTTCGTCCTGGGCCGAGTCGGCGCGGGGGCCGGAGAGGGGATTGCGGGGTTCTCGCTTTCGCTGCCGGACACGTCCGCCCTTCTTCCTGTCTCGGTGTTTCCTTCTGGTGGCCGTTTGCTCTTGCGTCGGTTGTCTTGCTGGGCCAGCGTCCGTATGGTCGCGCACCGCACACCGCACTGCTGCGAGAACACGCAGAGCGCTCCGGATCGATCGGTTACACCAGTACCCCCGCGAAGAACATCGCCCCCAAAAGGGCGTACTGGATCGAGCAGACCGCCAACAGTGGCGCCTGGATCCAGCGGGGCAGTTTCTTGATCAGAATGAGCCCGGCAAACATCTGCGCATGGTTGCGGTACCACGACATTTCCGCGCCGGCGAAGAACGGCAGCAAGAAGATCGCCACCGTCAGGATCAGGGCGGCCCACTCCTCTGTGGCGAGCCGGCGGCTGCGGATGAGCTGAACCGCGGCCGTCGCCACGATCAGCAGGACGAAGGCCACGTTCAGCCAGAGCTGGGTCCGGTGCGCGGAGAGACCGTGCTCCACCAGCCACGGCAGCTTCCCTGCGGGCTTGTACCAGTCGCTGAACGGAAAATCGTAGGCCTTCCTCATCTCGGCGAGGGGCTGACGCAGGCCGCCTTGTCCGTAACTGGATTCCTGAATGGTCTCGTACGCGTCCCAGCGGCCCGTCGCCTGCCACATCAGCCATTTGGCCCACAGCACGCCGCAGCCGGCGATGGTCGCCGACAACCCCGCCTTCGCACACCGTACGGGCCACGTGTCCCCTCGCCACGCGAAGAACGCGCTTGAAAGCAGCATCGCGACGGCGGCCGCACCGACAAGATGACAAGCGGCCGCAGTGAAACCGCCGGCAGCGGCAATGCCCCAGGAACCGCGCTTCACTCCGGCGATACAGACGAGCAGTGCCAACGTCCCCGTCGCGATCGGGAACATCGCGTGGAGATAGATACCGCCCGGGAAAACCGTACCGATGGCGAGGGTGAGGCCGGTGGCCCAGGTGAGCCGTGCGCCGAGCAGCCACCACAACACCGCGAACATGCCGAACAGAGAGGCTTCGGTGACGACGACGGCGGACATCTCGTAGGAAAGCCCGGTGGCGGAAACGGCCCGGACCGACATGGGGTATCCCGGAAACCAGGCGACGTTTCCACACATGACATCGGGAAAGTCCGGGTAACGATCCCGGCACCAAAACATCTCGTAGCCGGTCTTGGCGATGGACAGGTAGTGCTCGGAATCCCAGCGGCGACGAGCGTCCGTGGACCAGTAGGGCACCGTGGATCCGCCGCCGGCGATCGATGCCCGCGCGACCAGCCAGGTGATGAGGTTCGCGATCAGCCATGCGGCGACCGGCGGCAGCAGACGATGACGCCCATCGCGGTGCGACGGGCGTACGGTTTCCGCCGGAGCGGAACCGGTGACGGTGTCGATCGCCGGTCCCGGACCGGCAGCGCCCGGCGAACCGGCCTTGCCATCGACGCGGGAGCGCGCGGACAGGGGGAATTCGATCATCTCCAGCTCCGCGATCGTCTCGTCGGTGGGCCGGATGGAGATTTGCGTTGCGCCGCACGGCCGGGCCGGACGGTCAAGAGACCCGGCAGCCCGTGTCCCGGGCCGTGCTCGGCGGGACGGTCCCGAAGGATTCAGCCTGGCCGACGGCCCCCGGTACGGCGCCATGCTGCACGATCAGTCTGGCGAACACCTCACGGAGGTGCACCTGGAAGCCCTCCGCCGGCCGGGTACGTCCGCTGTCCCGCCGCAAGGGGAACCTTTGGCCCGGACGCCTCGTTGCCCCGGGGTCCACTGCACCGGAGCGCACCTGGGGGAAGCGTGCCCACAACCTCGTCCATCGCCACCGTGTCCGCTCTCCCGCCGCTCACCACCCAGGCCGGGCGCCTGATCGAGCTGGGCGTGCACGAGCTGTTGCGGCTGCCTGCCGACAAGGTGCGTGCCTTCGCCGAGGGAGCCGACGCCGGACACGGCGACGCCCTGCTCGCCGTCCACCCGGACCTCGCCCCCGCTTCGGCTCTCGCGCCACTGCTCCGCCGGGACGGCAAGCCCGGCTTCGTCGTCGACATGCCCGACGTCGACCGCTTCGCCCCGTCCGACAGCGTGGCGCTGCCCGACGCCCCCTTCTATCTCGTCGCCGGTCTCGATCGCGGCGACCACATGGCCAACTGGAGCCCTGACGAGGCGCTGCCCGCCCTCACCGCGCAGGAGCGCACTCCACTGCTGCTCACCGAGGGCATTCACTGGGTGCTTCAGCAGCCGGCGGTCCTGGAACGCAACCGCTGCTTCATGACCATCGGCTCCCGACTGCGCAAGGCCGACGGCGCACTGGACGCCCGCACCCCGGCGATCTGGATCAGCAACGGCACCGGGCGGGACGGCCGCGAGCGGCGCAACGCCCCGAAGGTCGGCTGGTGCTGGTGGGGCAACCGCCACACCTGGCTGGGCTTCGCCTCGGCCGCGGGTCGCACACCCTGACCGGGCGGGCAACCCCGTTCCGTCAAAGAGGCCGTGTCCGCGTGCGACGACCTCTGCCGGTCCGACCCGGCAGGCGGTCGCGGTCCGGGCCCGGTCTTCCTCAGGTGGCGGAACCTGCAGCCGAACCCGTCGCGAGATCCGCGCCCCAGCGCGCCATCGCGGCCGGCAGGTCGAGCGCGCCCGGGCGCAGGTCGGAGTCCTCGGCCGGCCAGTCCTCGCGGGGGACGCGCCACATCACCTCGAACTCGTTGCCGTCCGGGTCCTTGGCATAGAACGACTTGGACACCAGGTGGTCGCTCGCGCCGACCAGTGCACCGCGCTCGGTGAGCTTGCGGCCCAGCTCCGCCAGCTCGCCGAGCGTGCCGACCTCCCAGGCCAGGTGGTAGAGGCCGACCCGGCCCTGCTCGGGACCGGGCGCGTCGGCGCCGATCGCGAAGAGTCCGAGGTCGTGGTCGTTGAGGCTGCCGGGAGCGCTCAGGAAGGCGGCGCGGCCGGCGGCCATGTGGTCGACCTGGAATCCGAAGACGTCGGTGTAGAACGCGACGGAGCGTTCGACGTCGCGGATCCAGAGCACGGCGTGGTTCAGGCGGCGGACGGACATGCGGGTGCGCTCCCGGTGGCTCGAATGGTGTGGCTCGATGTGGTTGGGATGCATCATAACGTTCAAATTCGAACTACTGGTCCGTCCCGGCATGCAACCCCGGTCGGTCACCGGTTGCGATACCGGGAGTGATCTGCGGGACTCGCTGTTCATCCTCGACGGGCTCCACAACCGGGACGGCGGGGCCTGCATCGCATCCGCGCGAACTGCCGGCCGGCGAGGGGGACGGCGGCGAGCTGGAGGCGGGGCCGGGACCGGCGCATGGGGCGCGCGCCGGTCAACCGACCACCTGGTTCATCGCCTTTGCAAGGCGCTACCGCTCCGTGTCTGCGCCTGCGGACTCGGCGGCGGCCTCCACGAGGTTCTGCTCCAGGCGCTCCAGGGTGTGCAGGGCCGCGGTGCGTTCGTCTGCGGTCAAGCCGTCGGTGACGAGGTCTTCGAGCTGACTCCAGCTCTTCTCGACCTCGTGGCGCAGGGCGTGGCTGGCCGCGGTGGGTTCGATGAGTGACGCGCGCTTGTCGGAGGGCGAGGGGCGGCGGCGGACGAAGCCGGCCTGCTCAAGGCGCTGGACTGTGCGGGTCATGGTGGCGGCGTCGGAGTCCATGAGCCGTACCAGGTCGGTCTGGCGCTGGGCGCCGAGTTCCCACAGGTGCATCATGACCAGCTCCTGGCCGGGGTGCAGGCCGATGCGGCGCAGGAGCTGTCCGGCGTACATGCGGTGCAGGCGGGCGAGGCGGAAGATCGCGTGGCTGATGGGCCCGCCGCTGGCCGCGGACGGCACCGGGACGGTCACCTCCTCCCGGGCTCCCGCGGGATCCTTCCCGGTCTCCGGGGCGGACTGCTTCATCTCTTCCTCACTTCCTGATCAGGCAGCTAATGCTACCGCGTGACGCCGGTCCTCGCGGGCCCATCTGCCCCCGACTGGGAATTTTTGCTGGTGGGTAGGCGTGACGTGCGTCACGCGCAGGTCGGAAAGTGGCTTCAGGGCATTTACTTGTTCGGGCAGGTATCTGTTACGTTGAATGTGTCGGGGCCACCGCCCCACCACTTGCGAGGAAGAGATCATGACCACTGCTTTCGATCCGATCGTGCTGGGCGGCAAGCGCCTGGCCAGCCGCGTCGCGATGGCGCCGATGACCCGCAGCCGCGCCTTCGGGCCCGGCGCGGAGTCGACCGAGCTGATGGCGGAGTACTACGCGCAGCGCGCCGGTGCCGGGCTGATCGTCACCGAGGGCAACCAGCCCTCGGCGGTCGGCCAGGGCTACCCGGACACCCCCGGCCTGCACACGCCCGGCCAGGTGGCGGCGTGGCGGCGGGTGACGGATGCGGTGCACCGGGAGGGCGGTGTGATCTTCGCGCAGCTGATGCACACCGGCCGGATCGGCCACCCCAGCCTGCTGGCCGACGGGCTGGTGCCGGTGGGGCCGTCGGCGGTGGCCGCCAAGGGCCAGGTGTTCACCCACGAGGGCCCGCGGGACTTCGTGGTGCCGAAGGAGCTGAGCGAGGCGGAGGTCCGCGAGACGATCGCCGACTTCGCGGCCGCCGCGCGGGGCGCGATCGAGGCCGGGTTCGACGGGGTGGAGATCCACGGCGGCAACGGCTACCTGGTCCACCAGTTCCTGTCCACGAACGCCAACCGGCGCACGGACGCCTGGGGCGGCGAGGTCGAGGGCCGGATCCGCTTCGCCGTGGAGGTCGCCACCGCCGTGGCCGACGCGATCGGCCCCGAGCGCGTCGGGCTGCGGATCTCGCCCGGAAACCCGTACAACGACATCGCCGAGGACGACCACCGCGCCACCTACCGCGCCCTGGTGGCCGCGCTGGAGCCGATCGGCCTGGCCTACCTGCACGTGCTGGAGGGCCCGGACCGGGAGCTGACCCTGGAGCTGCGCAAGCAGTTCCCCGGCACGTTCGTCCTCAACCCGTTCACGTACCCGGCACCGACCGGCCCGGACGCGCTGGCACTGATCGAGGACGGCACCGCCGACATGATCGCCTACGGGGCGCTGTTCCTGGCCAACCCCGACCTGCCGGCCCGCCTGGCGGCCGGCGGCCCGTTCAACACCTTGGATACGGCCACGATCTACGGCGGCGACCACCGCGGCTACACCGACTACCCCACCCTCGCCGCCTGACCGGCGAGGCCAGCGGCGCGGCCGCCTTCGTGGTCGCCTCCGGGACCGCACCTTGAGTCAGAACCGCCTGGTTTTCCCCTTCTCCACCCCTGCTACCTGGGAGTTTCCGATGTCCACTGCGATCACTTTCTCCGAGTACGGCGCGCCCGAGGTGCTCCACCTGACCGAGGTCACCCCGCCGGAGCCGGGTCCGGGGCAGGTCCGGATCAAGGTCAGGGCCGCCTCGGTGAACCCGCTCGACATGAAGATCCGGTCCGGCCTGATGGCCAAGCTCGTCCCCGCGCGCTTCCCGGTGATCCTGGGCCTGGACGCGGCCGGAGTCGTCGACGCGGTCGGCGAGGGTGTCGAGGCGTCGGTGGGGGATGAGGTCCTGGGTGCCACTGTGGGCGGCGGCTACGCCGAGTACGCCCTGATCGAGCGACCGGTGGCCAAGCCCGACGCCCTGTCGTGGGAGGTCGCCGCCTCGCTGGTCACGGTCGGCCGGACCGCGTCCCGGGTCCTCGGCCAGCTGGGGGTGCGGACGGGGCAGACCCTGCTCGTCCACGGCGCGGCCGGCAGCGTCGGCGTCATCACGGTGCAGCTGGCCGCCGCCCGCGGCATCACCGTCATCGGAACCGCCGCCGAGCGCGACCTGGACCGCGTCACCGCCCTGGGTGCCACCGCGGTCCGCTACGGCGACGGCTGGGCGGAGCGCGTACGGGCCGACGCCCCGGGCGGCGTGGACTACGTGTTCGACGCCTCCGGCGCCGGCGTGCTCGCCGACTCCGTCACCCTGACCGGCGACGCGGGCAAGGTCCTCACCATCGCCGACATGTCCGCCCAGCAGCACGGGGTGCGCTTCAGCGCCGGCACCACCGAGCAGGGCGAGGACGCCCTGCCGCAGCTGGTGGAGCTGGCGTCCGCCGGAAAGCTCACCGTGCCGGTCTGGCGCACCTACCCCCTGGCCGAGGCCGCCCAGGCCCACGCCGACCTGGAAGCCCGCCGCAACCAGGGCAAGGCCGTCCTACTGCCCTGACCCCTCATGCCGCCGCCTCGCGTCGCCGGAACGGGCGGGGCGGCCCCGGGGGCCGCAGTCGGCGCCACCCACGACCTGCTCCCGCCCGGACCCGCCACCTCCACGCTCACCACCGACGGCCGGGCCATGCTGACCGCCCTGGAGCAGATCCGCTCCTGGTCCCACTACCGAACCACCTGGCCCCGTCACTCCTCCAAGGAACGGAACCCACCACGTCCGAGCGCACCCTCCCCGAAGCGACCTTCGCCCGCACCGTCCTGGGCTCCGGCCCCGGCCTCGCCCTCGCCCACGGCGCCGGCAGCAGCATCGCCGGCACCTACGGCCCGATCCTGGAAGGCCTCGCCGCCCGCCACACCGTCGTCGGCGTCGACTACCCCGGCAGCGGCGACACCCCCCGCTCCACCACCCCGCTCCAGCTGGACGACCTGGCCGACCAGCTCGTCGCCGCCGCCATCGCCGAGGGCCTGGACACCTTCGCCCTCCACGGCTACTCCCTCGGCGGACCCGTGGCGATCCGCGCCGCCGCCCGTCACCCCGAGCGCGTCACCGCGCTCGTGCTGACCGCAACCTTCCCCCACCGCGACAACCGCCTCCGACTCTCCACCTCGATCTGGCGCAAGCTGGCCGAGTCCGGCGACCGCGAACTGCTGGCCGAGTTCATGACGATGACGGCCGTGGGTCCCGACGCGCTGGAGGCGATGCCGGACGAGCAGTTCCAGCAGGCCGTCGGCTTCACCGCCGCCAGCGTCGCCGACGGCACCCCCGAGCACGCCGAGCTGGCCCCCCCGCATCGACGTCCGCGACGACCTGGCGCGCATCCAGGCACCCACCCTGGTCATCTCCACCACCCAGGACTGGTTCACCTCCACCCGCCTGCACCACCAGCTCGCCGACGGCATCCCCGGCGCCCAGCTCGTGGAGATCCGCACCGGCCACCTGCCCATGGTGGAGCGGCCCGAGGAATGGCGGAAGCTCATCACCGACTTCCTCGCCGAGCACAACGCCTGACACCAGCCAGGACCCGCGGCCCGGACCGCGGACCTCATGCCACAAACAGCGCGGACACCCCCATAACTGTGATTGCAGTACTAGCCGCCGGGGGTGAACGTCACCGGCAGGCCCTCGGGACCACGCAGTCCGCCGGGTCGCCAGCGGATGTCGTCCGGCGGTACGGCAAGGGCGAGCCCGGGCAGTCGGCGCAGGGCGGTACCGATGGCGATCTCCCCCTCCAGCCGGGCCAGCGGAGCACCCAGGCAGTAGTGGATCCCGTGCCCGAACGCGAGGTGGGCGCTGTCCTGTCGGGTGATGTCCAGGCGGTCGGGGTCGGGGAACCGCGCCGGGTCCCGGTCGGCGGGTGCGGAGCCGATCAGTACGGTCGCGCCGCGCGGGATGCTCACGCCCGCGATCTCGACGTCCTCGCGCGCGAACCGCGCGATGCCGGGGCTGACCGGGCCGTCGTAGCGGAGGAACTCCTCGATCGCGCCCGGCAGCAGTCCCGGGTCGGAGCGCAGCAGGTCGAGCTGGCCGGGATGGGCGAGCAGCATGGCGATGCCGCCGCCGATCAGGTTGACCGTGGTGATGTAGCCGGCGGCCAGCAGCAGGAACACCATGGCGACCAGCTCGTCCTCGGACAGCTGCTGTTCCTCGTCCCGGGCGGTGATGAGGCCGCTGAGCAGGTCGTCGCCGGGGTCCGCCCGCTTGGCACGGATGAGCCCGGTCAAGTACGCGCGCATGTGCTGCCATGTCTCGTTCACCACGGCCGGGTCCAGGGGCTCCTCGCCCTGCCTGATCATCCGGTCGGTCCAGTGCTGGAAGTCGTGGCGGTCGTCCACCGGCACCCCGAGCAGTTCGCTGATCACCGTGACCGGCAGCGGCAGCGCGAAGTCCGCGACGAGGTCGGCGTGCCCCGCCGGGACGAGCGCGTCCAGCAGCCGGTCGGTGAGGGCCTGGATCCGCGGCCGCATCCCGGCCACTCGGCGGGCGGTGAACGCCTTCGAGACCAGCCGGCGCAGGCGGGTGTGGTCGGGCGGGTCGCTGCGGAGCATGTTGCTCAGCATCGACTCGCGCTCCGTTTCGGGCAGCTGGAGCAGGAGCCGGGCGTCCGAAGCGTCGCGTACGTCACTGCTGAGCCGGGAGTCGGACAGGGCCGCGAGTGCGTCGTCGTACCGGGTGACGAGCCAGGCCTCCAGGGCGCCCGCGACGATGACGCGGCGCACGGGGCCGTCCTCGCGCAGCTGCCGGTACAGCGGGAACGGGTCCGTGACGAAGGCCGGGTCGGCATAGGGCAGAAGGACCGGCCGCTCACTCATGTTGCCTCCTGAAGATGTCGTTCTCGCCTTGGAGAACGAGGGTGCAACGCCGACCGGCCGCGCCTCCGGCGGCGCGCCTCGTTCAGCGGAGTGATTCCTTCGGCGGCTGTTCGCGCAGGGCCCCGTAGGCGAGGAAGTAGGCCGGCAGCCGGTTCAGCCACGGCGACTCGGTGATGAGCTCGGTCAGCCGTTTGGCCAGCCGGGGATGGCCGAACGCGACGCGCCCCGACAGCAGCGGCTCGATGACCCGCGTGTGGGCCAGGCGTTGGAGGCGCTGGGTCACCACGGTAGTGGGCAGGCGGCGGCGCTGGACGCGGCGCACGTCCCGCAGCCCCACGGTGCCCTCGCGCAAAGGCCCCACGAGGCAGCGGGCCGCGGCCACCGCGTCCTGGACGGCGAGGTTGATGCCGATCCCGAAGACCGGTGACATGGCATGGGCCGCGTCGCCGATGCACAACAGCCCCGGGCGGTGCCAGCGGCGCAGCCGGTCGAGCCGTACATCGAGCAGTTTGACCTCGTCCCAGGAGGTGACGGCGTGGGCCCGGTCGGCCAGCCAGGGGACGGCTGCCGTGAACCGGGCCATGAAACGTTCCAGGCCCTCGGCACGGCGCCCGGCGTCGGATCCCTTCGGAATGAGCGCCGCGACCTGCCAGTAGTCACCGCGGTCGATGAGCGCGGAGAACAACCTGTCGCCGAGACCTCCCACGAGCCCGCCGGGATCATCCTCACGGCGCGGCAGCCGGAACCACCAGGCGTCCATGGGGCACGGGAAGTCCTCCAGCCCGAGCTCGGGCAGGGCTCTGGCCAGCGAACCACGGCCGTCGCAGGCCACGGTCAGCGAGGCCCTGAGCTCCCCGGTGCCGCCGTCCGCGGTGCGGTAGCGCACGCCCGTGACCCTTCCGCGCTCGATCAGGAAGGACGTCGCCTCGGTGTCCATCCGCAAGTGGAAGGAAGGCTCCCGGCCCGCTTCATCCGCGAGCAGGTCGAGCAGGTCCCACTGCGGCACCATCGCAATGTAGTTGTACTTTCCGTGCAGCGACCCGATGTCCCCGACCGTGACGAGGGACCGGTCCGGGCCGATGGGCAGCTGCACCGAAGTCACCCGTCGCTGCGGCAGCCGGGCGAACCGTTCGGCGAGGCCGATGTCGTCCAGCAGCGACAGGGTGGAGGGGTGCACGGTGTCGCCGCGGAAGTCGCGCAGGAAGTCGCCGTGCTTCTCCAGTACGGTCACCTCGACCCCGGCCCGGGCCAGCAGCAGGCCCAGCACCATTCCGGCGGGCCCTCCTCCCACCACACAGCAGGCCGTTCGCTCCACGGCAACCACTTCCTTCGCAGGTTCGGGCAAGCCCCAGAGGACGTATACCGCACCCACGGCGGCGGGCCCGGCAACGGCGCCGACATCACCACGTCCCACACCCGTCGCCCCGCCGCGCGGGATCGCGCCGAACGGCGTACGGGAGTGCCCGGGCGGCGCTAGGGTCTGCGGCAGGGCAGAGCGGGATCAGGCGGGGTCAGGGGGCACTGGTGCCTGGTGCGGAGTTGGCGTATCTGGCGGCGCAGGCGAGCAGTGCCCTGATCGCCGCCGCGACATCGGACACCTGGATCCAAGTTCGCGCCCGGGTCGCCCAGCTGCTGGGGCGCCGGGACACCGACCGCGAGCGCCTTGAACTGGAACGCCTGGATCAGACGGCCGACGCGTTGAGGGCCGTACACCTGGACACGGCGGACCGGGAGGTCGAAGAGGCCCGGCACATCTGGCAGGCACGCCTCGAACTGCTGCTGGAGGACCAGGATCCGGCCGACCGGGCCCACACGGTCAACGAGCTGCGCGCGCTCCTCGACGACCTCGGATCCGGTACCCGGGTACATCAGCCGGCGGTGGTCAACACCGGCCGCGTTGTGCACAGCGGTGTGATCGTGGGCGACCACCACCGCATCGCCGGCCCGTCCAGGGCCCGGTCCGGCGAAGAGCAGGACGACGCCGGGCCGTCCTTCGCGATCACCGGCGACGCCGCGATCGTACAAGTCTCCAACGTCTCCAACGTCTTCATCGCGACACCGCGCGGGCACACCCGGCCCGCCTGGCCGCACCGGATCGGACCGCTGCCCCGGAGGGCCGACGCCTTCCGCCGCACCAGCACGGTCGGCGCCCTGGAGTCGGCCGCCGGGACCTCCGGCACCGTCGTCCTCGTGGGCCCCGCCGGCGTCGGCAAGACACAGGCCGCCGCCGACCTCGCGGCCCGGGTCCTTCCGGCGGGAGGTGCGGACCTGCTGGTGTGGGTGACCGCCGGCTCGCGCGCCGCCGTCGTCGCCGGGTACGCGCACGCGGCGGCCGAGATCCTCGGTGACCAGGATCCGGACGCCGAACTCGCGGCCCAGCGCTTCCTGGCCTGGCTGTCGAACCAGCCCGCCGGTGGTGTCGGGCGATGCCGCTGGCTGGTCGTACTGGACGACGTCGCGGATCCGGCGGACCTGCGCGGGCTCTGGCCGCCGGACCACCAGCAGGGCCGGGCCCTGGTCACCACGCGCCGCCGGGACGCGTCACTGCACGGCGGCGGCAACAGGATCGTGCCCGTGGGACTGTTCACCGAGGAGGAGTCCCTCGCCTACCTCACCGAACGGCTCGCCGTGCACGAGCGTCACGAGGACACCGCCGAGTTACGGGCGCTCGCGGCCGAACTCGACCACCTGCCCCTGGCGTTGAGCCAGGCAGCCGCCTACCTCGTCGACGCCGGCGTGGACTGCGCGTACTACCGCCGCCGGCTCGCCGACCGGGCGACCAGCCTCGCCGATCTCACCCCCGCCCCGGGCATGCTGCCCGACGACCAGACGACCACCCTGGCCGCCGCCTGGTCGCTGTCGGTGGAAAGCGCCAACCAGATGCGGCCGCTCGGACTGGCCCGGCCCATGCTGCGGCTGCTGTCGCTGCTCGACCCGAACGGCGTCCCCGCACCAGTCCTGACCGGCCTGCCGACGCTGTGGTTCCTCGCCGCGCAGCGCAACACCGAACCGCCGCGGCAAGAGGAACCCGACCCCCCGACCGCAGACGAGGCGGCCCTCGCCCTGCGGGCGCTGCACCGCTTCAGCCTGATCGACCACGACCCGGCCCAACCCGACCAGGCGGTCCGCGTCCTGGAGACCGTGCAGCGCACCACGCGCGACTCCCTGACCATCGACGAGCGCGACGCCGCCGCGGTGGCGGCCGCCGACGCGCTGCTCGCCGTGTGGCCGCCCGTCGCCCGCGACAGTGCGCTCGCCCAGGCCCTGCGCGCCAACGTCTCCGCCCTCACCCGCCACGCGCTGAGCTCCCTCTTCGACGGCGGCCGCGCCCACCCGGTCCTGTTCCGGGCCGGCGAGAGCCTCGGGGCGAGCGGGCAGGTCGCCGCCGCCCTCGACCACTTCCGCCGGCTCGCCGAGGCCGGGGGCCGGTTCCTCGCCCCCGACCACCCCGACACCCTGGTCGCCCGGAGCCGGACGGCCTTCTGGCTGGGGGAGTCAGGGCAGATCCAGAACGCCCTGCACGCCTACCGGGAGGTGCTGGAAAGACTCCGGGAGACCCTGGGGCCGGACAGCCCCGAAACCCTCACCGCCCGCGCCGAACTCGCCTGGTGGCAGGGACACGCCGGCGATGTGGCCGGAGCGGTCTCCGCCACCTCCGACCTGCTCGGCGACCTGATCCGCGTGCTGGGCCCTGACCACCCCTCCACCCTTACCACGCGTCACAACCTGGCCTGGTGGCGCGGCAAGGCAGGCGACATCGCGGGGGCCGCCACGACCACGGCCGAGCTGCTCGGTGACTTCGTACGGGTACTCGGCCCCGACCACCCCGCCACCCTGACCGCCCGGCACAGCCTGGCCCAGTGGCGCGGCGAGGCGGGCGACGCCCCCGGCGCGGCCGCCGCGTACGAGGAACTCCTCGACCTCATGCGCGGCGTGCTGGGCCCGGACCACCCGGCCACCCTCGCGGGCCGGCACGACCTCGCCTGGTGGCGCGGGCAGGCCGGCGACTCCGCGGGTGCCGCGGCCGCGTACGAGCAGGTCCTCGACGACCGCCTCAGAGCCCTCGGACCGGACCACCCCGACACGCTGGCCACCTGCGCCGACCTCGCGTGGTGGCGCGGGCAGGCCGGCGACTCCGCGGGTGCGGCGGTCGCGTACGAGCAGGTCCTCCACGACCGCATGAGGGTCCTGGGCCCCGACCACCCCGACACGCTCGCCACCCGCGCCGACCTCGCGTACTGGCAGGCCATGGTCGGGCAGACTGCCGAGCGCGGCGGCGAGCCGGGCGAGGCCTGCCCGGGGGCGCCCGGCTGCCGGGTCGGGCTGACCCTGCTCGACGACGAGGCCCCCGGTGTCGACCGGCCCATCCGTATCGCCCTGCGCCTGCACGCCGATCCCGGGCACCCCTGGGCGGTCTCCGATTCCCGCCGTCGCCCCACCCTGGAAGTGGTGGCGACCGCGCTCGGAGCCGCCGCCGTCGAACCGGCCCGGGTCCTGTACGACCACGTCCACGACGTGGAGTTCACACTCCTCGCGCGCCGCGCCGGCCGCCACATCATCAGGTTCACGCTGTACGAACACGCCAGCGGAACCGCCCTGCAACAGGTGGAGACCGAGCTGACCGTGACCGGGGCCGCGCAGGACGCCGAGGCGCTCGTACCGGCGCCCGAACGACGCAGGCGGCGGTGAACCGATGCCCACACCCTTGCCCGTACGGGTGGTCCAGGACCCCAGCGACGGCTACCGGCGGCTACCCCACCTGGAGACCGCCGAGCCCGATCTCCGCATCAGCTTCGACGTCCTCGACGGCGGTCGCATCCAGGCCCGGATGTCCGGCCCCGCACTGCCCACCCTGCGCGGCGGCGAGCACAAGGTCGTGCTGTCCGCGCGCCCGGCGGACGTCCGCTCCTCCGCCGCCCGGTTGTGCCGCCGCTGGAACCAGGTCTTCGTCGACCACCAGCCCAAGGACGCCGCGGGCCGGCCGCAGGCCGACCGGCGCCGTCCGTACGCGACGGCAGCCGATCTGCGCCACGAACCGGAGTCCGAACTCGTCGGGGCCATGTCCAAGCTCGCCGGCGCCGGCGCCTCGCTGCTCTTCGACGTGCTGTTCGGCGGGAACGACGAGCGCGTCGAGATGTTCCGCGGCTATCTCGCGATGATGCTGGCGGGCGAGGGGCTGCGGATCCGCTTCGACTCCCAGGACCTGCATCTGCCGTGGCCCATGCTGTGTCTGAAACCGCATCACCTCGCCCACACGCCCACCGCGCCCGGCACCGGGGTCGGCGAACTGGACGCGCTCTTCGCGCTCTTCCTCGGACACCGCCACCAGATCGAGCACACCGGCGACGCCTACCAGTGGTTGCGGCTGCCACAGCCCGCCACCCCGGGCCCGATATCCGTGAGCCTGAACCACAACCCCACGGTCGGCCCCAAGACCTGCGCTCCCGCCGTCGCCGCCGCACTGGCCGAGGGCACCCGCTGCGAGGTCCGCACCACGTACGACGACCTCGTGCGCGACCTCGGCAAGCCCGACATCGACGAGCAGCTGATGTACTTCTGGGGCCACGGCGGCTTCGAGGCGAACGGCGCGGAGGCTCCCCAACTGGTCATCCGGCTGGGCGACGAGATCCCTTTCGACGGGCAGACCGTGATCGAGGTCCGGGCCGACCACCACATCACCGGGACCTTCCATCCCTTCGTGCTGCTCAACGCCTGCCAGGCGGGCAACGCCGCCGCCGACGCCGACCGCTCGTTCCTCGGCCGGGTACTGATCCGGTACGGCGCACAGGGCGTGCTCGGACCGCAGATCGACATGCCGCAGGCGTTCGCCGCCGAGTACGCCCGGGAATTCGTACGCCGCTTCCTGCGCGGCGGCCCGCAGGACACCGCGGGCCGGATCGTCTGGCAGCTGGCCCGCCACTTCACCGCCGAGTACCGCAACCCGCTCGGCTTCGCCTACGCCCTGCACTGCGGCATGGACACACGGATCCGCCTCGCCGAGGCGTACCGGGTGGCCGAGCCGGGGCGTCAAGCCGAGAGCCACGCGGCCGGCAGCCGTCCGGCCGGCAGAACGGAGCACGCATGACCCTCCGCCGCAAGCATGCCTCCGCGGGGCCGGACGCCGCCGCGGTCCCGGCCGTCGACCTCGACGAGCGCGGCTGGCTGCTGGACCAGGACACCGGCGAGCCGGTCGCCGAGCACCATCTCCGGACGTACTTCGCCGAGCGGCTCGCACCGCCCGCCTGGGCCACCGACATCATGGTCTACGTCCACGGCTGGCAGACCCCGCCACGCTCGGCCGCCCGCGCGGCCGACCGGCTGAGGGACCTGGCGGAGCGCGCCTTCACCGCGTCCCCGCACCGCTACCCGAGCCTCGCGGAAACCGGCTTCCGCCCCTGGACGGTGGTGGTGCGCTGGCCCTCCTCCAGCCGGACCGGCCGGACCGGCTACGAGCTGATCCGCGAACGCGCCCACGCGATGGGGGCCCGGGGCGGCACCGGACACGCCGCCCACGTGCTGGGACGGCTGCTCGGCTACCTTGACGCGGAGCGCCCCGATCCGGCCGGGGCTCCCGTCCTGGCCAACCGCGAAGGCCAGTACCTGCACTTGGTGGGCCACTCCTTCGGCTGCCGCTTCCTGTGCGAGGCGGTGCAGTGGGCGGCGGAGGCCTCGCTCGGCGACACGCTGAGCTGGAACGTGGCCGAGGCGCTGCCGTCCCGCCCGTTCACCGCCGACAGCATGCTGCTGTTCCAGATGGCCGCACCCCGGGACGCCTTCGGGACCCTCTTCCCTTCCCTGCTGCCGGATGCCGCCGGCGCGCACGACGGGGCCCCGCTGCGGGGCCCGGTCGTGACGACGTACTCCCGCCACGACCGGGCGACCGGCTTCTGGCATCTGCGTGCGGAAGGCGAGCGGGGGATCGGCCACAGCGGGATGGCTCCGATCCCGCTGGAACCGTCCCGGATCCGCCTGCTCCCTACCGCCGAACGCTATCCCTTCGAGGCCCTCGACCACCGTTTCGTCAGCGTCGACGCCTCGGCCTTCTACGTACGGGGCAGACGCCTGAACCCGGCGGGCGCGCACTCCGACCATCTGCGCCCCGAGTCCGCGCACTTGCTGCTGTCGCTGGCGGACTGCTCCCGGGACAGTCCTTAGGTCAGTCCAGCAGGTCCTCCGGTGTGCTGCGGGCCATCTGGGCAAGGGTTTCGAGCGCTCCGGCCAGGACGGGTAGCGGCGGTGAGGCGAGGCCGACCCGGACCGCGGACGGGGTGGTGCGGTTGTCGACGGCGAACGCGGCGGCGGGGGTGACGGCGATGCCCTGGCGCGCGGCGGCGGCGACGAACGTCTCCGCGCGCCAAGCCGGCGGGAGCTCCCACCAGACGTAGTACGAGCGCGGGTCGGACCGCAGCGTCTGACCCGCGAGGACCCGGCGGGCGAGCTGTTGGCGTTCCGTCGCGTCGGCGCGCTTGGCGGCCTCGACCGTCGTGACGGTGCCGTCGGCGATCCAGCGCACCGCGGCTTCGAGGGCGAAACCGCTCGGCGTCCAGCCGCCGGAGCGCAGTGCGGCCGTCATGGAGGCGCGGAACGGGGCGGGTACGACGGCACATCCGGTGGTCAGGCCGGGAGCCACGCGCTTGGACAGGCTGTCGACGAGGATGGTCCGCTCCGGCGCGAGCGCTGCCAGTGGCGGGATCCCGGGCCGCAGGAAGGACCAGACCGCGTCCTCGACGACCGGGAGGCCGAGGCGGTGCAGTGCGGCGGCCAGCGCGTCGCGGCGCTCCGGCGCGAGGGTGGCGCCGAGGGGGTTGTGCATACGCGGCTGCAGGTAGAGCGCCCGAAGGGGGGTGGTCCGGTGGACGGCCGCGAGGGCGTCCGGGAGCAGACCGGATTCGTCCGTCGGCAGCGGTACGAGCGTGATGCCGAGGCGCTGTGCGAGCGCCTTGACCACGGGGTACGTGAGCGCCTCGACCCCCAGGCGCTGTCCGGGCGACACGAGCGCGGTCAGGGCGGCAGCGATGGCCTGGCGGCCGTTGGCGGCGAAGAGCATGTCGTCGGCGGAAGCGCGCCAGGCCGGACCGTGGCAGGCCGCGCCCTCATCGGAGGCATCCGGCCCGGGCCCGGTGCCGGTGCCGGGCCCGGAAGCGAGCGCGGCAAAGGCCTCCCGGGCGACGGCCGTTCCCGCCGCACCGACCGGTCGCAGTGCGGCGTCCAGCGCGTCCGCCCGCAGCATGGGCGCGAGTCCGGTGGCGAGCAGGGCGGACTGCTCCGGGACGAGGGGATAGTTGAGCTCCAGGTCGACCGGAGCGCCGGCGGGCTCGGCGAGCGCGACGCCCGTGCCGGGCGCGCCGCGGCCGGCCCGTACGAAGGTGCCGCGGCCGACCTCGCCCACGACGAGCCCGCGCCGGACCAGCTCGCGGTAGACCCGGCTCGCCGTGGATCCGGCGATGCCGTGGCGACGGGCGAAGGCACGCTGCGTCGGCAGTTGCTCGCCCGGACGCATCCGCCCGTCGGCGATGGACGCCGCGATCTCGTCGGCAATCACACGGTAGTCGTCCATCGGAACATTCCTCCTCATTGCACCGAGTGCAAAGTCATTATTGCACCGACCAAGATTCGCCCATAGCCTCGTCGCATGCACGCACTCACCTCCGCCGTCAACCTGCCGGGCATGCTCGGGATCGCCGCCGTGGCGACCGGCATGGTGCTCACGCCCGGACCGAACATGCTCTATCTGGTCTCCCGGTCCATCACGCAGGGGCGCCGCGCGGGGCTGCTGTCACTGATCGGCGTCGCCCTCGGCTTCCTCGTCTACCTCACCGCCGTGACGGCGGGCATCGCCACGGTGTTCGCCGTCGTGCCGCTCCTCTACACCGCGATCAAGCTCACCGGCGCGGCCTACCTGCTCTGGCTCGCCTGGCAGGCCGTCAAACCGGGCGGTACCGCCGTCTTCTCACCGCAGGAGCTGCCGCCGGACCCCCCTCGCAAGCTCGTCACCATGGGCTTCCTGACCTGCCTGCTCAACCCGAAGATCGCCATCATGTACATCTCACTGCTGCCGCAGTTCGTCGTCCCGGACCGCGGCCACGTCGCGGAGCAGAGCCTCCTGCTGGGCCTGACCCAGATCGCCATAGCCGTCACCGGCAACGCCCTCATCGCGATGAGCGCGGGCACCATCGCCGCCTTCCTCGCCCGCCGCCCCGGCTGGCTGAGGATCCAGCGCTACGCCATGGGCACGGTCCTCGCGGGACTCGCCCTGAACATCGCCGCGGACCGGGCCAAGGCCGTCGCCGCCTGAGGCCGAACCCGGCACAGGGAGCACGCAACGAAGCGGGGAGCCGTCTTCGCCGCGCTCGCGGGAACCCTGATCGGCGCTCTGGCCGGTCTCACGGGCAGCCTGCTCGCCGCGGGCGGTCACGACCGTGCGGCTGGTGACGACGCGGGACGGCAGGCGTGACCTGGAGGTCTGACGCCGTCGCAGGGCCTCGTCGCTCAGAACACCCACCGCGTATGGGTGTAGACCCCGTCGTCGCGACCAAAGCCGTACGCGGTGGCCGGGGCCACCGCGTACACCACCACGTCCCCGTTCCGGAACGCGTCCCCGATTCCGTGGAAGGTGCCCTCGGACGAGGTGATGTGGGCCCCGTACTTCGCCTCGTACGCCGCGATCACCTCCTCCAGCACCGCCGGATCGGCAACCCGCTCGGCCGTGCCCTCCACCACGAGGTCGAGCCCTTCGGTGAGCGAGTTTCCACCGGTGGTCAGCGCACAGTGACCGTCATGAGCGAGGTTCCTGGCCTTCTGTTCCCCCACGCCGGTCGAGAAGTACAGCACCCCGTCGTGCCAGGCGGCGATCACGGGCGTGACGTGCAGCCGGCCGTCCGGCCGTACCGTCGACAACCAGAAGATCTCGGCGGTCTCCAGCTGTCTCCGGGCCCCGGCCCAATCGGTGGCCGTGACGTCCTCGGCACCCGGTCGGGGATTGAGCGCGGAGCTGTAGCGCGCGTCGAGCTCGGTCGTCGGTTGCTGCGCGGATCCTTGTGCCGGCATGGTGGATCTCCTTCCTCTCCCCATGATGACCGGCTGCCCGCGCGGAAATGATCGCCACGCCCCTCGTGCCGGAACGCCCGCCCGATCGGCACAGCCGCGAACCTCGTGCCCGGCCCGGGTGGCTAGTGCGGAGTCCAGGTGAACTTGCCGCCTCCGACCCACCGGACCACGTCCAGGTCGTCGAGGTCGTGGATCTGGATTCCCGCCTCCGCGGCGATCAACAGCACGTCCGTCATCGACTTCGCCCTGCCGACGAACTGTCCGTCGACCTCCACGATGCGGAAGGGAGGCTTGCCGGGTTGAACGCCCCGTACGGTGATCCGCGCCGGGGAGATGTGGGGTGTAGAGCCTTCGGTCATGCGCAGACGGTTCCACGCCGTGACCGCTGGCGGGGGTGGCGACACGTTCCGAGGGGCCGATCGGCTGGTGCCGAGAGCGAGGAGGCCGGGGTCAACGGGATTCGTGCCGTCCGCGCCGCACCATGTGGACAGGATTCTGCTGCCGCGGCACGACAGGGGAGACGCACGTCACAGGCCTCCGTGTCACATCTCGGCGAGCTGTCCCGTCATAGAGGTGCAAGCACCGGACAACGGCACTGGAGCCCATCATGGAAGCACGCCTCAACCCCTTCACCAACCCGGTCCTGGGCAAGGTGTTCAAGCACATCATCGCCGCGGGCAAGGTGCTGGAGGGCTCGACCCTGCCGGCTTCGACGCAGGAGCTGGTCAAGCTCCGGGCCAGCCAGATCAACGGCTGCGGCTTCTGCACCGACATGCACTTCAAGGACGCCGTACACGCCGGAGAGTCCGCGGAGCGCCTCAACCTGGTCGCGGCCTGGCGCGAGGCCACGGTGTTCACCGATGCCGAGCGTGCCGCGCTGGAGCTGGCGGAACAGGCCACGCGCATCGCCGATGCGGCCGGCGGCGTCCCGGACGAAGTCTGGGAGAACGCCGCCAAGCACTACGACGAGGACCAGCTCGGCGCCCTGGTGGGCGTCATCACCATCATCAACGCCTTCAACCGCGGGAACGTCATGCTCCAGACGCCCGCCGGCGACTACCAGCCCGGCCAGTTCGGATAACCCGGAGCGTTGCCTGAGCCGAACGGGTCCGCCGGGACCCGTTCGGCAGGCGTCCCCGCTGGTACGGGGACGCCAACCGCAGCCCGCAGCCCGCGGGTTCACGGGTTCACGGGTTCACGAAACGAGGGAAGCGCCCTCCACTTCCACCAGCTTGACCGTGGACAGCCCGCCGCGCTCGGTCTTCACATCCGTCACCTTGAGCTGGGTACCCGGCGCGAGGATGTACTCCTCCTCCCCGGTGAAGGCGGAGTAGCTGCGGATTCCCACTGCCCGCGCCGGCGTGACCTCGAAGAGCGTCCGCTTGCCGCGGCTCCCCAGGAAGGACCGCGCCACGCTCAGCTCGGAGGTGCACGAGGACACGCCCCACCAGGCCACCGTCCGCCCGACCGGGTACTGCGCCCGCAGGTCCAGCGACACACCGCGCCACAACGGCCGGGTGTGGGCGGGCAGCCCCGAGACCGCCGAGAACAGCAGTCGCAGGTACGGGAGGTAGGGCACGACCTTGGTCCGGTCCGGGGAGCGGAGGACGGCGTTGATCTCGCGGTAGAAGGCGGACTCGCAGGTGTAGAGGTAGAGCGCGGCGATCGCATCGGCGGACACACCGTCCGCCGTCGCGTCCGCCCGCCGCTTGCCGAACTCGCGGGACAGGTCGATGTGCCGGGCGAGTCCGGACAGCACCTCGGCGACCGGGGCGACGGCGTCCTGGAAGTCCATCAGCGGGGTGTCGAACACACCGGTGATCGCCGGGAGGACGAGCCCCTCGTCCTTGACGCCTGCGAGCCGCTCCAGGTACAGCTGATGCAGTTCCATGGTCGACGTGATGAAGGCCCCCATACGTGCCGCGACATCGCCGTCCGCACCTCCGGCCCCCGCCGCTGCCTCGTTCCACCCCTTGCTCGGCAGCCAGTCGATCTCCTCGGCACCCAGCGACGCGAGGGCATCGTTCACCGTGGCGAAGTGGTCGCCCTCGCAGAACATGTCGCCCTGGGCCGCGGGGTTCGCGTGGTCGATGTGCCGGACCTCGACGTCCGGATACTTCTCCTGGAGCCGCAGCACGACCTTCTTCAGGTTGCGGGCATGCGCTCCCCACCAGGCGAACACGACGCCGCGGTCCTCCTCGTCGGCATCCTGCTTGGCCCTGAGGATCTCCTCGACGATCCGCTCCGCGACAGGCCGCCAGAACGCGGCGTGCCGATCGGCCTGCATCGACCCGTCGCTGCTGGCGGTGAGCGAGGCGTTCAGCAGCAGCACGCCCTGCGTGAGCATCGCCTGGAACCACTCCGGCGGCTGGACCGTGTCCCGCTCCTTCAACAGGGCGCGGACGTCGGCGATGGGGGTCTTCTTGACGATGCCGTACTTCCACATCGCGGCTGCCTTGATGATGCAGCGGATGCTGACGACCCTGCCGAACTGGCTGTCCTTCCAGTCGTTGAAGGTGTTGTCGAACATGGCTATGCCGGTGGCGCTCTCCGGCCGCGGGTACGGGTTCTGGCCGAAGGCGACGACCTTCCACTTGTGCGGAGGGTTGGGCTTGAGCGCTTGGAAGGTCAGCTCACGGACCGGGACGACCTCCGGGGAGCGGTTCTGGCCGATGAACCGGGCAACGTCCGGCTGCGCCTCGATGACGGGCTTCAGGAGCGGAAGCCAGGGTTCTCCACCGCCCTCGAAGAGTTCGGTGAGGCCGAGCGGGTCGTTCGCGTCGGGCTGGCCCGCAGTGACGGTAGTGGTGGCGTCGCTCATGGCGGAAGGGCTCCCGGTTGTCGTACCTGAGGGATGGAGGTGGCCGGCGGGGTGGCTTGCGGGCTGACCGGCGGGGTGGACGGGGTCAGCGGCGAAAGGAATGCCCTTTCGGCGGCACGATGCGCACCCGCTTCGCGACCGGCGCGCTCTCGATGCCGCCGAGCTGCGCGGTGATGGTTGCGCGCAGCTCGTCGTCGTCCTCGAACCAGTGGTCGTGGAAGAGGGTGTGACCGGTCCACATCAGGTTGGCGCAGACCCCGGCCGGTACCCGTCCGGTCTGCGCCCCCATCCCGACCAGCGCCACCGAGCGGATGCTGCCCGGCACCCGACGGTTCTGCCGGTGGACGGCCTGGAATGCGGCGGCGCACGCGAGGGCCACGTTCAGCGTCTCACTCACGTTCTGCGAGGACTCCACCATGGTCGGCGTGGATATCAGGTACCGCGGGACGGTCGCCCCCGACGGGACGCAGACGGCACTGCCCACCGGGAGGGTCCCGGCGAACCGGTCGCGGATCGCCCGCTGCACGCGAAGCTGGATGCCGGCTCCGAGGTGCCGCTTGATGACGGCGTCGACTCCGCCGTCCATCCGGCCCCGGGAGTTGGTGGGGGTGACCCAGGCGTCGACGTTCTCGTCGAGGATCGATCCCCGGAGGATATCGATCCCGGGAGTATCGGCGAACGCCGCCCGCCACGCCTCCACCACACGCTCGTTGACGTCGGTCAGCACCACCCTGAGCGCGGGCTCCACACGGTTCTCGGTCATCGTCCACTCCTGTCGGGAATCGGCCCTTCCAATACCCCCGACGCTATCCGCCACCACTGACAACGCCGTGGCGAGCGGGGCACGCTGACCTGCCGTCACGGGGCGGCGCGCCCCGCCCCCGTCGGGGCATGCGGCCGCCCTTGGCCCGTGGGTGTACGTCCCCGGGCCGATGTCGTCCGGGCAGCGGTTCGGGCCGGCCGACAGGAGTCGGCCGGCCCGGCGTGTCCGCAAACCGTCAGCCCTGGGCTGCCGGGAGCAGGAATCCCCAGGTCTTCACCCCGACGATGCCGTCCGGGCCGCCCGTCTGCTCCCGGTACGCCGACTGGAACCGCAAGACGGCGGCCTCGGTCTTGGGCCCGAAGTCACCGTCGACGAACGTCGGTGCGTCCGAGCCGGTCACGAAGGCGGTGCGGACCAAGGCCCACTGGAGCAGCCTGACGCATTCGCCCTTCGATCCCCGGGCCAGGTTCACGGCGGGGACGTACCACCCGTTGGAGGCGGTGCGTACGCCGACCTGGTCGGTGCAGGACGTCAGATAGCCGCTGTCGGCCGACGCCTGAGGGGCGGCGAGTCCGGCGGCCAGGAGCATCGTCACACCGAGCACTCCGGCCCGGACCCTCGCGGGCGTTGCGCCCAGAGCGCCGACCAGTGCCGCCGCGCTTGCGAGGACGGCGGCCGTACGGGCACCACGGGTGCCCGGTATCAGCTTGATCACGCCGCTCAGTCCTTGGTACGGGAGACCAGCGATTCCCAGGTCTTGGGGCCGACGATCCCGTCGTCGTCGAGGTGCGACTGGCGCTGGAACTCGCGCACGTACCGCTCGGTGTTCGGGCCGAACCGGCCGTCGATGAAGTTGTCGGCGTCGGCCGGGTCGAGGCCGATGGTCGAACCGATATCAAACTGGATCTCCCTCACGCAGGGGCCCGAAGAGCCCTGCGCGAAGTTCCGTGCGGGGATCTTCCAGCCGTTCGGAGAGGTGCGTGTGCCCACGCTCGACAGGCAGGCGTCGAGGTGGTCCCCCGCCTGCGCGGCGGGGGCGGAGACGAGCAGGCTGCCCGCGGCAGCCGCGGCCAGGGCGAAGACGGTGAGGGGACGCGTGCGACGGAACGTCGACATGGTGAAAGGTCTCCTGACGAAGGGGTAAATGGATGGACGGCGCGGGCACGCGGCACACAGGCGTGCCGTACGAGCGTGTGCCGGACGGTCGGGCGCCGGAGGACCCGGCGCCGGGTGGTGGCCGACGTCAGCCGGTCACGAGCCGTTCCCAGGTCCTCGGGCCGACGATCCCGTCCGGGTCGAGGTTGTGGCTGCTCTGGAACCGGCGGACGGCCGACTCCGTGCGGGGGCCGAACTTGCCGTCGGTGAAGACCCCGCCGCTCTGCTCCCAGGACGTGAGGCCGTAGCCCGCGACGAGCTCCTGGAGACCGACGACGCAGGCGTCGACGTCACCGAGGGAGTAGTTGTACCTCGGGACGGTGTACCCGCCCGGGGACAGACGCGTGCCGTGCGTGTCCTTGCAGATCTTGTAGGCGGAGTCGTCCGCGTGAGCGGCGGTGGCCGAGGTCAGCAGGGCGCCGGTGGCGGCCGCGGCGAGAACGACCGCGGTGAGGGCTCTGGGGCGAAGCGATCCCATGATGAAGGTGGCTCCTTTCGTTGACGGCTCGTCCAGCCTGCGGGCAGGCGCAGGGCGTCCCGGGCCGTCCCGGGCCGTCCCACGCCGTCCCGCGGCCCCCGGGATCCGTACGCCCCACGATCACCCGGCCTGCGCCGGACCGAGCAGCCCGTCCCTGAGACTTCCCGGGCCACGAACCCCGCCCCGGGAACCGCCCGGGCCGGCCCGCCTTCGCCACCGAGACGGGCCGGGCGAGTACGGGGCCGGCAGCCACCACACTCACCCCCGACGGCCGCGGCACGATCACGGTCGCTTCCGGGACCTGCACGCTCACGCCCGCCCCGGACCGTCCCGCTCCGCGAGGGTCCACGGCACGAGGTCACACTTCTTGGTCGTGTCGTCGGCGAAACCCGGCAGGTTGACATGCATCGCCAGGCGCAGCCGCTCGATTGCACAACCGCCCGCCCCGTCGTTGAGGAGCGGGCGCCCTGGCGGTGCGCCCGCTCCTCGGCCGGCCAGCCGGCGCCGACTGCGTACTCCCTCTCAGCCCGCGGCGGCTTCCAGGGCGCTGTCGGGGATCCAGGAGCCGTGGACTCCGGCGGGCACCCGGTGGGGCAGGTGCACGGTGGCGACCCGTTCGAGGCCGGAGGCGTCGAGGACCAGCAGCTGGGAGGCGTTCTGCTTGAGGTCGGAGACGACGGTGAGCAGATAGCCGTCGTCCTCGCACGTGCCCTCGGCGGCGGGGACGAACACGGCCTCGCTGGGCAGGCGGGCGTCGCCGACCTGATGGATGCGGCGGGCGCCGGTGGTGCGGTCGTACTTGACGACCCCGTAGCCGCCGAAGCCCTTCTCGTCGGGGAAGGAGATGGCGTACTGGTAGCGGTTCTCGGTGCCCAGGAAGTCCTCGTTGAGGGTCGGGAACTCCACCGGCAGATCGTCGATGATCTGCTCGCCGACGGTAGCGTCGGCCATGTCGACGACCCAGCGGCGGGTGTAGGAGCGGGACGCGGGCTCGCTCCCGCGCCCGGGTGCGCCGACCCACCAGTTCCAGGAGAGCCGGAAGCCCTCGCGGTCCACGGTGGGGCCTTCCAGGACGATGCGGCCCTGGCCGTCCTCGTAGGCGTTGGAGACGTGCAGCAGGTTGCCCGGCTCGATGGAGAACCAGCGGATGTGCGCGGAGCCGTCACTTCCGCGCGGCATGACACCGATGCGGGCGGGCTGCCGGTCGTTCCAGCCGTACGGGATGCCGGAGTGTTCGGTGGGGTCGAAGGTGACGTTGCCCTCGATGAAGACCACGTGGCGGCGGGTGACGGCGAAGTCGTGCTTGAGCGAGGCGGTGGCTCCGGGAACCTCGCTGCTGTGGATGATTTCGCCCTTGGCGTCGGAGACGTAGTAGGTCAGGAACGGCGGGAACGGCGAGGACCCGAAGAAGTGGAGCTCTCCGGTGGCCGGGTCCTCCTTGGGATGTGCGGTCATCGCGCTGCGCAGCCTGCCGTTGAAGTCGTGGGCGGCGACCGTTTCCAGCTCCGGGGTGAGTTCGAAGGGAAGGTTCGACTCGCACAGGGCCAGCAGGCGTCCGGCGTGTTCGATGATGTGCGTGCCGGCGGGGCTGGCGGTCAGGTCGGGCCCGTGCTCGGTCATGTAGGGAGCGCCGTCGAGGGCGGGGGTGTGCACCCAGCGGTTGCGGTACCACTCGGCGCGGCCGGTACGCAGCCGGATGCCGTGGACCATGCCGCTGCCCTTGAACCAGTGGGTGGGAGTGACTCCGGGCTTCGGGTTGTGCCCGTTGCGGAGCAGCCGGCCGGTCAGCTCGGGGGGCAGCGAGCCCTCCACGGTGAGTTCGGTGGCGGTGACCTCCTCGACAAGGGGGGCGTAGTGGCCGGTCAGGTACGGCTTTGCGGCAGTCATGGCAGGAACTTCTTTCGTTCGGTGTGATGGTTGTTCAGACGGACTGTTCACAGCGGGACTTGAGATGCGCGAGCCAGTTCTCCAGGGAGTCGTGGAGGGCCTTGCCGAGTTCCTCGGCCGCGGCCTCGACCGGGGCGCCGCTCCAGGACTCCTCGGTGCGGACGGTGACATGGTCGCCGTTCTGCTCGAACGTCCACACGTGTATGCCGGTGATGCCTGCAGAGGGGCCGCCCCAGACGATCCGCTGTCCGGGGATCAACTCGTGCACGGTGGAGGTGATCTCCATGCCGTGGGTTCGCCAGCTGAAGGAGCTGCCGAGCGCCAGCGGGCCGTCGAGCCGGGCCTGGTCGATGTCCGTGTTCCAGGTGGGCCAGGCGTCGATGTCGGTGTGCAGCCCCCACACCGTCGCGAGGGGGGCGTCGATCACGGTGCTCAGGCGGACGATGGCGGGAGCGGTTTCGTCGATGGTGACCATGGTTGTGCTTCCTGTCTGGACGGTATGGACGGTATGGACGGGTGGTGCGGCCGATCCATGGGTTCAGCCACGGGCGGGAGACCGGGAGGCTCGCGGGCCGGCGGCCGGGTGGGGGGAGGCGGCTGCGGTACGGGCGCCGGCGCGGCGGGTGAGCAGCAGGGCGAGGACCGCTGTCGCGGCCAAGACCGCGGCCGAGACCGTGAAGGCGGTCCGGTAGCCGGCGGTGAGGGCTTCCAGATGGGGCGTACGGCCGGCTGCGCGGGCGGTGACGGAGCCGGCCAGGGTGGTCAGCGCGGCCAGGCCGATCGCGCCGCCGACCTGTCGGGTGGTGTTCACCAGCCCGCCGGCCAGGCCCGCGTCCTCCTGCGGGACGCCCTCCACGGCGAGCGCGGTGAGCTGGACGAAGGCGACACTGAGGCCCAGGCCGACCAGGATGCTCGGGCCGAGGACGTCGCCGACGTAGCTGCCGTCGGCGCTGATGCGTGACAGCCACAGCAGTCCGGCGGCCTCGGTGAGCAGGGCCGTGACCACGGTGGCGGGGGCTCCGATGCGCCGGGAGACGCGCGGGGCGAGAGCGGCTCCGAGCATGTTGGCTGCGGCGAAGGGGAGTTGTCCCGCTCCGGTGGCCAGGGGGCCCGATCCGAGGACCTGCTGCTGGTAGAGCGGAAGGAAGAAGAACAGGGCGATCCATACGGACCCCAGCAGTGCCATCAGCAGGTTCCCCGCCGCGACCCGGCCGGTGGCGAACAGCCGCGGCGGCACCAGCGCGTTCGGCCGGCGGAGCTCGATCACGACGAAGGCTGCGAGCAGCGCGGCGCCGGCGCCGAGCGCGCCCAGCACCCCGGCGTCCGTCCATCCGGTACCCCGTGCCGTGGTCAGGCCCCAGACCAGGCAGGTCAGGGCGAGGGTGACCGTGGCGGTGCCCAGCAGGTCGAACCGCCCCGCCCGTTGCCCTGCCGCCTCCGGTACGAGTGCCACGACGGCGGCGAGCACCAGCACCGCTCCGAGCGCGACCGAGTGGAAGATCCACGGCCAGCCCCATGCCTGGGTGAGCGCACCGCCCAACAGGACACCGGCCGCTCCTCCCGCACCGGAGACCGCGCCCCACACCCCCAGTGCCCTCCCGCGCCCGGGGCCGGACGGGAACCGGCCCAACGCCAGGGCGAGCGAGGCCGGGGCGATGGCGGCGGCGCCGACGCCCTGAACGGCACGGGCCGCGATCAGCCCGCCGGACGAGGTGGCCAGCCCCGACGCCAGCGAAGCCAGCGCGAACAGGGCGAGCCCGGCGGCCAGCACCCGACGGCGGCCGAGGAGGTCGGCGACCCGTCCGCCCGCCAGGAGCAGTGCCCCGAACGCCAGGCCGTAGGCGTTGACCACCCAGGTGGTTGCGCCGTCCGAGAGGCCGACTCCGGCGCGGATCTGCGGGAGCGCCACGTTGACGATCGAGGTGGCCAGCATGACGGTGAACTGGGCCGCGGCGAGCGCCGCGAGCACCGCTCCCGGCCGTGCGGCCCGGTGTGCCGGCCCGTCTGTCTGTGCGCGTACAACGTTCATGGCGCACAGATTTGCCGCAGACGCTGTCCACTATCCAGGCCCCACGGAGCCGGGCACTGCCCACTGCTGTCCGCACCTGTCCACCCGGCCCCGCAGTCGGGCGTCCACAGGGGCTATCGCGGACCGTGCAGCTCCTGCTGCCACAAGGCCGCGCAGAGCAGGTCCAGGCCCTGGCGCAGGTGCCGGCGGTAGGTGCCGTACGGAAGACCGAGGCGGCGGGCGGCGCCTTCCTGGGTGGGAGCACCGGAGAAGTAGCCCGCCGCCAGGGCCTCGCGGGCGCGCACTCCGCGCGGGTCATGGGCGAGGTCGTCGACCGCCTGGCGCAGCAGGGCACGAAGCTCACCGACAGGCTCTTCGAGGTCGGCCGCGAGACGGGTGCGCAGCAGGGCGCAGGCGGCGAAGGCGCCCGTATCGCGCCAGTGCGCCAGCGCTTCGCGTACGGCCTGGTCGAACTCGTTGCGCGAGAAGGGCGACGGCCCTGACGGGGCGGGCGCGTCGTCGGCGGCCGATATGAAGCGCAGGAGCCACGACTCGACGGGTACCTGTCGCCAGTCGATGCCGAACACCCCGTAGGTGTGGGCACCGACGCGAGGGCGCGCCCCGATGTCGACGAGGGTCCCCTTGACCCGCTCGGACCAGGTCTCGGCGTCCTGGTAGACGGCGAATCCGTAGGCGCGGCCGCGGGCACGGGCGGCCTCGGCCTGGGCCCGGGAGCTGCTGAGGTCGATGACACGCGAGGGGACCTGGTACCGCTCCGGGTAGATGGAGAAGCGGCTGACGCCGATGTGCTCGCCGGGGTTCACCGGCGCGGTGGTGTCGGTGTACTGCCATGCGGCGGCGACGACGGGGTCGGTGGCCAGGTCCTGGGGGTCGGGAGGGGCCGACAGGGCCAGCCGGGCCGTGAACGCCACGATCCGGCCCGTGTTCACGAGGCGGTAGACGCTGAAGGCCTGGGGCTGGCGCTGCGCCCAGTAGCGGACCAGTTCCGCGGAGGCGGCGCCCTCGGTCTCTTCGGTCATGCGCAGCACGACATCGATGTCATCCGGGTGCAGGGGACGGTCGTGCACTTCGTCCTCGCGGGACCAGGTGCGCAGTCTGGCCAGCGTCTCGCCCTCCCGGAAGAGGTAGAAGAGCTCGTCGGTGACCGTCCACACCCGGTCCTCGGGAGCCTCGCGCAGGATGCGCAGGTATTCGTCCGACAGGCGCCGGCGCATCGTCTCGAAGGCGTTGGGAGCGCGCCAGCGCAGGTCGGCAGCGAGCGTCTCGCGCGCGGCGTCGTGCGGGTGGAGCCCGCGATGCGTGGACTCCATGAAGGGCAGGTCCCTCAGCCAGGAGAAGAGCAGGTGGGTGTCCTCCTCGGGCAGCACGGCGGCGAGCAGTTCCTCGGACGTCGAGTGGGCCTGCGCCGCCACCTCCAGGGCCCGGCGGTGGGCCGCCGTGGGCACCTCGCCTATCAACCCCGCCAGCAGGGTGCGCAGGACGTCCGCCGACGGGGTCCAGATCTCCTCCCGGCTGCAGCCCGCCGATCCTGCCGCGGCCGCGAGGGACAGGGCCAGCGGGTTGCCGCCGGCGAAGCGGAGCACCCGGTCCCGTAGTTCGGGCCGGATCCCCGCCGCGACCAGCAGGCGCCGGGCCTGTTCCTCCGCGAAGGGCTCCAGCTCGGTGACGTGGAGGAGCCGGGACCAGGCGGGGTCGGCGGTCCACTGCGGCTGCGGAGCGCGCCGTCCGGCCAGGACGACCAGGGTGTCGTCTGCGGCCCGGGGCAGGAAGTGGTGCCACAGCCAGCTCTCCAGCCACTGACAGTGCTCGAAGGAGTCCACGAACAGGACCGTGCCCGGAACATCGAGGAAGGGACCGGCGGCGCGCTCGAAATCGGCCGGGTCCCGGTTGACGAACCGGCCGTCGAGTTCGACGAGCTGCCGGCCCGCCGCGCGCGCGTGGTCCGCCAGGCGCCGCAGCAGCGTCGACTTCCCGATGCCGCCCGGCCCGCACACGTAGAACGCGAACGGCGCCTGCGGATCACCGGCCAAAGCCTCGCGGAAGCAGTCGAGTTCCTCGTCCCGGCCGATGAAGGCCCGTACGCGCGCTCTGCTCAGTCTCTCCCCGACGGACACCACGGCGGCTCCCTACCCCCTTGTTCCAGCACCCAATGAGTGCACCACCCGGCTCCGAGTGGCCGAGGCCGTGCGGCGCACACACCTCGGCAGGTGGCGGATCCGGCATCCCGGACGGTCGATTCCGCCTCAACGGCCGCTGCTCCGTTGGAGATCGTAACGGAGGGGCGCCGCGTGCCGGCGGGTGAGCACCGCAGGTGCGCGGCGAGGCCGCGGGCGGCCAAGCGGCCGTCAGCCGAGGCCGTGGACAGGGGTGAAGTCCAGTGGCAGGGCGACAGGGCCCCGGGTGTACAGGCCGGTCTCCCGGTACCGGAAGCCGGGGCTGTAGCGGACCTGGTCGAGCCGAGGCAGGAGCATCGCCGCGACGGTTTCTGTCTCGGCGCGAGCGAAGGCCGCGCCGACGCACTGGTGGAGTCCCGTACCGAAGGACAGGTGCCGGGCGGCTGCGGTGAAGGAGCGGGCGGCGCCCAGGTACGGGCGGTGGATGTCGAAGGTGTCCGGGGAGGTGAAGGCGCCGGGGTCGCGGTTGGCCGCGCCGATCATGCAGAAGACGGTGGCACCTGCCGGGACAGTGGTGCCGGCGAACACGGTGTCCTTCTCCGCCTGGCGGGGGATGAGCTGGACCGGTGGCGTGAAGCGCAGGGTCTCGGCGATCGCCGCAGGCAGCAGGTTCGGGTCCTGGCGGACCTGTGCCAGCTGCTCGGGGTGGTCGATCAGATGCTTGAAGAGCAGGGCGAGGGTCTTGTCCGCGGGCTCCGTGGAGGCAGCCAGAACGTTGATGATCAGTGCGGTGACGTCGCGATTGCTCATGGCGACGCCGTCGAATTCGGCGGTGCACAGCTGAGATATCAGGTCTTCGCCGGGACGGCGGCGCCGCTGTTCGATGACGGGGACGAGGTAGGCCTCCAGCTGCTCGGCACATTCCATGCAGTGCCGTCGGCGCTCGGGGGTGAGCGCCGGGCTCGTGATGAACTCGGCGACCCCGCTGTGCCAGGCGGCCACCTGCTGCCAGTCCTTTCTGTCCAGACCGAGGACGTCGAGCGTCACGTGGACGGCGAAGGGCTTGCCGAAGTCGTTGACCAGGTCCACGCGGCCCCGAGGAAGGAAAGGTGCCATGAGTTCGACGGCGTTGGCGTGAATGGCGCGCAGCCGGTCCTGGAGGGCCTGGCCTGTGAAACATCGGACGACGATCTTCCGCTTGGCGGTGTGCTCGGCCCCGGTCATCTGCGCGAGGACCGGCCCCCGCACCACCGGCTCGGCGCGCACCGCAGGGTCTTGGTGGTGAACGCCTCGTGGTCGGTCAGCACCCGCTTCACGTCCTGGTGGCGGGAGAGGAAGTAGCTGTCGATCTCCGGCTCGTAGTGCACCGGAGCCTGGTCCCTCAACTGTGCGAAGGAGCGGCAGGGGTCCGCGGCGAAGCCCTGGGACAGGACGCTGAAATCGTGGTCGACCCTGGGCATGGGGGGAAGCCTCTCGACGTGCGCGGTGGGGGAAAGAGCGGGAGACGGGGAGGGCTGCGGTCGCGGCGAAGGCGGGCAGCATGCGGTGCCGAGGGGATTCGGCCAAGTCGTCACCTCCAGACCCGCACGGGGTGCAAGACGAGCGAATGGTTGTACGGGTTGCTCGCGTTGCGCGGCCAACGATCCGGCCGGCTTTCCCAGACCCGTTCCGTCTTGTCATGATCCAGCCATGACCGATTCCGTCTCGCCCGTGTACGAGGCCCGCTACGGCTGGGATCCGAAGACCACGGCGGTAGTGGCTCTCTCTGCCGTTTTCACCGCAGCTCTGCTGCTCCCGGACATACCGCCGCTCGCGCGGGTACTGGGCCTGCCGCTGTTCGGCGCGGGCGGGCTGTTCATGGCTTACGTGGCTTTCAGCCACAAGGTCGCGTTCCGTGTGGACGAGACGGGCGTGCTCCTTGGCGGAAGCCCCGCCAGGTACAGGGCCACCAGCGCCCATGTGCCGTGGAGCGACATCACCGCCTTCGTGCTCTGGCGCCAGAACGCGGGCGGAACCTCTCTCCCGTACGTAGGGGTGACACGGAGGGACGGCGCTCCGCCCTTGCCCGGGGACGGCCCGAAGGCCCGCGCGGTCCTCGGCGCGCTCGTGCCGGTGCCCGCCGAGGTCGCGGTGGCTTCACGAGCGGTTACCGGGTGGCGCTTCGACAAGAAGCGGCTGATCGCCGCAGCCGCCCATTTCGCGCCCGGCATCGCAGTGCGCGACCACTCCTGACCGACGAGTGGATCCCGTCGGGCGAGCCGGGAGCCGCGGACACCGCCGGCGGCGTCCGCGGCCGTACGGGCCCGATCAGGCGGGCTGCCACAGCTCGACCCGATTGCCCTCAGGATCGGTCGCCCAGCCGAATCGACCGACGCCCTCCATGTCCTGAGTCTCTTCAGCCACGTCCGCTCCCTTGGCGCGCAATTGCGCAAGCATCGCATCAAGGTCGCGGACCCGGAAGTTGAGCATGGTCTGCTGGGCACGGGACCCGAAGTAGTCGGTCTCGGACTCGAACGTCGCGAACACCGTCAGCCCGGCTCCCTGACGCCACAGGCCGTGCTCATCGGCGTCCAGGCCCAGGCAATCGCGGTACCAGGAGCTCAGGGCCGCCGGGTCGGCGGCCCGCATGAAATATCCACCGATTCCAAGCACACGTTCCATGCCGCCATCTTGCCAGGACGGCGATCGGGCGGGCCGGCACCACACCATGGCCCGCCCCGTTCCGAGGTCTTCGGCGGGGTGGAACCGTACTCACGGTGCGGCCAGTCGGCCAGTCGGTCGGTCAGGCGCGGCAGCGCAGCATCTCCAGCGCCGGGTGCGCGAGGAAGTCCGCCCAGAAGTCCTCGCCGAACTCACGGATACCGGCTTCGGACACGTGCAGCGGAACCCACTCCACCGCACTGAACCCGGCCGCCCGCAGACACTTCTCGTAGACCTCGCGGCGCGGGGCCGCGACGACGATGCTGATCGGCACCGGGTCGAGGAGAGCGGTGACGCGCACCCGCGGACCCGTCTCGATTTCTTCGCCGGTCGGCTCGCAGAGGAACCCGTACGTGGCGAGGGATGCACAGTCGAACCGGTAGTCGGGGTTCTGGGCGAGCACGAAGAACTCCCCACCCGGCACCAGGTTCCGGTGGATGTTGCGGCACATCCGTTCCATCGCTGCGATGTCCTCGGCGTAGTTGAGGCACTGCACTCCCAGCGCGATGTCGAAGCGCCGATCGAGAGGCTGCAGCCCGGCCACGTCGCCGACCTCGTAGCGCACACCCAGCGGGTCACGCTGATCGATCTCCCGCGCAGCGGCGATCATCTCGACTGAGATGTCGACCCCGAAGACATCCGTGGCGCCGCGCCGCTTGAACTCCCTGCTGTAGAAACCGGTGCCGCACGCCAGGTCGAGAACCGACTTGCCGCGCACGTCCCCGACCAGGGCCAGGAAGCTCGGCACTTCCCCGTAATGCATCAGCGGCAGGGACTTGAACCCCTCGAACGCCTCACCGATCTCGTCGTACTGCTGCACGCTCATGTGACGCCCCCTCCTGTGCTTCGTCCTGTACACACGGCCACGCCGGGCCCCCGGATGCGGAGGCTCGCCGGTCGCGGCCGTGGCAGAAAGTCTGCGCCGCCCCGGTCCGGCTGCCGTACTGGCAGATGACACAAAGAAGTTGACCGGCAGATCCTCCCATCGCCCAACACGACTTCACATCACACCCCCGTCCTGCGTCCGCACCAGAACGTCTGAAAATCGATCGTTCTGGGGGAACGCAACACGCCTGCCGATCAGTTGATCAAATTGAACCGGGAGCGGGCCGCACGACTCGTCCCCGACCGGCAGACCACTGGCAAGGAGCAAACGTGCGCATACTCTTCACCGGACCGGCCTCGGCCGGCCACCTCTTCCCGATGATCCCGACGGCGCAGGCCCTGCGCGCCGCCGGCCACGAGGTGCTGTTCGCGAACTCTCAGCCGCTGAAGCAGCTCCGCGAGGCCGGTTTCCCGATCGTCGAGATCGGCGACGGCCGCACCATCCGGGACGTGTTCGAGCAGTTCACCGGCGAGGAGGTGCGCTACGTCGCCCACGACATGACCCCGGACCAGATCCTCGACAGGGCGGCCCACGCCTTCGCGCTCGTCTCCCGCCCCACGGTGGACGGCCTGCTGCAGACCGCCGAGAGCTGGGGCGCCGACCTGCTGGTCTACGACTCCTTCCAGGCCTCCGCCCCGCTCGTCGCCGCCAAGCTCAAGATCCCCTCGGTGATCCAGAATTTCGGTGTCACCTCCGGCCACGACATGGTCGCCCGGCTCGCCGCCAACTTCACCGAGGCGTACGACACGTACGGGGTGGCCGGCCCCGCCAAGCCCACCGCGCTGAACGTCGTGCCCGCGTCGCTCGGCGGTGACCCGGACGGCCTGCGGATGCGCTACCTCCCCTACAACGGCGGCGGCATCGTCCCCGCCGAGCTGCTCCGCCGCGGCACCCGCCCGCGCGTTGCCGTCACTCTGGGCACCGTCCTCACCGAGGTGGACGGCGTCCGCGCCATCGTCCGCCTGATCGAGGCCTCCGCCTCGGTGGACGCCGAGTTCCTGCTCGCCGTCGGCGACGCCGACCTCACCCCGCTCGGCACCCTTCCCGACAACGTCCGCCCGCTGCCCTGGATCCCGCTCGCCGAGCTGCTGGCCGCCTCCGACGCGCTGATCCACCACGGCGGCTCCGGCACCATGCTCACCGCCCTGCAGGCCGGCCTGCCCCAGCTCCTGCTCCCGCAGGGCGCGGACCACTTCACCAATGCCGACGCCCTCACCGCGACCGGCGCAGCCCTGCGCTCCGCCTCCGAAGACGTCGACGCCGCGCTCCTCACCCGCCTCATCACCGACCCGGCCCTGCGCGAGGCCGCCGCTCGTCTCCGGGCGGAGAACGCCGCCCTGCCGACCCCGGCCGAAACGGTCCCCGCCCTGGAGGCCCTGACCACCGCCTAGAGGGTTGATCCGACCGGGCGCAGATTTTGCAGCGGCTGCGACCCGTTGGATCCGCGGAAGGCTTGAGATCCTTCGGCTCAGCGGGGTCGCAGCCCGTCGAACACCACACTGAAGATCCGCTCCCGGGGCGCCGGGTCGTCCTCTTCGAGTTGTTCCATCGCCCTGCTGGTGCCGGCCAGCAGGGCGATGAACTCCGGCAGACCCAGTTCCTGGCGGACCGCCCCGGCCTGTTGTGCTCCGGCCAGCAGCTGGGCCAGCCGTCCCTGGATCTCCATGCTCGGGGCCTGCAGGGACGCGTGGACGTCCACCCCGGCCGCGGCAAGGGCCTGGGCGAACTCGGTCTTGCCCGCCGACTGCTCCACCACCAGGCGGAAGCAGGCGAAGAAGGCTTCGGCCGGCGCGGTCTCGGCAGCCAGTCGCGCGGTCTGGGCTGCGATGGTCTCCAGCCTTCGCACCACCACCGCCTCCAGCAGTGCCTCCTTGGTCGGGAAATGCCGGAAGAGCGTGCCGACCCCGACCCCGGCGGCCCGGGCGATCTCCTCGGTCGGCACACCGGCGCCGCGGCTGGTGAACACCTCCGTGGCAACCTCCAGCAGCCTGGCCCGATTGCGGGCCGCATCCGCCCGCAGCGGGCGCTCAGCAGCGCCACTCATCCGTCTCCCGCCTTTCTCGGCCGACGCCGAATCCACTCTGGACAAACGGAGTTGGTAGTCCGTATCGTAAAAACGGAGTTGCTAGTCCGATTCTAGTTGGCGGATCCCACTGGAGGTTGATCATGTCCGAAACGCCGTCACCCCGCGAGATCTTCCAGAAGCTGATCGACGGTATCGGCGCGGGGCGGTTCACCGAGCTCGCCGAGCTCTACGCCGAGGACGCCGTGGTGGAGACCGTCTTCGAGCCGGTCGGCCCCCGCCGCTTCGAGGGGAGGGCCACCCTCAAGGAGCGGTTCGCCGAAGTCTCCGCGAGCTCGCCCGTGGAGCTGACCCCGATGAACGTGGTCGTCCGGGAGACCGACGACGCGGAGGTGATCGTCGCCGAGTTCGACTACCGGGTCCACCACCGGGTGACCGGACAGACCTTCACGTCCTCCAACATCCAGGTACTGCGGGTCCGCGACGGCCTGATCGTCAGCAGCCGGGACTACCACGACCACCTGGCCTTGATCGTGGCCGGCGGCGGGCTGCCGCAGTTGGTGGCAGCGCTGGAAGGCAAGGCCGGCTGACGCCGTCAGCCCCCGGGCCGGGTCGGGGGAGAGGGGCCCGGCCACCCTTCGCGGCGGCCACCGCGTGCGTTTGGCCGGCATCGGCCCTTCGTCGTGGCCCCGCGTCGCTGCCCCGCCTACGACCGCCGGTCGGCGTCGGACGTGCCTGCCCGCAGCTCCAGGCGCCCGAGCGGCATCAGGTACTGGACCGGCTCGTCGAGATCGTCCAGGCCGAGCAGCTCGTGCGCCAGGTCGTCGTGCAGGCCACCCAGCGGAATCGTGGCCAGCCCGAACGCACCGGCCGTGAGCTGGAGGGTCTGGGCCAGGTGCCCGGCCTCCAGCAGGCCCAGCCGCAGTGCCCGCAGCCCGTACCGGCGGCGGAGCAGCCCGAGGTCCAGGTGGACCGCCAGCACGGCCGGTGCCTCGTCGATGCCGACGAAGTCCGGGTCGTCGGCCGGGCGTGAGAAGTACGACGACAGCGCCTTGAGCCCGCCTAGGTCCGGCGCGGGTCCGAGGGCGACCAGCGACCGCCGCTCCGGCACGCAGTGGTAGGTGCCGGGGGGAAGCCCTGCCACGGCGAGCGCCAGCAGCCGTACCCGGACGCTGTAAAGGGCGCCCGCGCTCGGATACGGGCGGTGGTGCAGGGTGCGCTCCGTACCGTCGGCCAGGGGCTGCCGGGACACATGGCTCGGCGCGTGGGCGTGCCACAGCACCCCGCCCAGTTCCTCTGCAGTGAGCGGCCCCCGCAGGGCTCCGCGCGCCGAGCTGCGGCGGTGCAGCGCCTCGGCGAGGGACAGCTCCGGCAACACGGCGGCGGGCAGACCGCGTTCGGCCTCGGCGCGGTACCCGGACGAGACGCCGGGCCGTGCGATGCTCCGTACGGCGGAGTCCTGTGCGCGACCGATCTGGAACTTGCTCTGCTCCAGGTACTGGTAGTCGGCCGCGCGCGGACCGGCACCGAAGAAGCCGTCCTCCTCCTCCGTCTCCAGCAGGGCGCGGCCCGCCAGCCGGCAGACCGCCCGCTCCTCGTCGGGGGTGACCCCCAGCCGGTTGAACAGCATGTGGAGCTGTGAGGCCCACACCCACAGCCGGCGGTGCGTCCGCACCGGCGCGTCCGGCCGGTCCGCAGGGGGTACGGCGGTACGCAACCGGATGTCGGCCGCTCGCACCTGCCGGGCCCATTCCGTGAGCCAGGTCGCGGCGGAGCCGTCGTCGAGCCCGGCGCGGACCGCCCGGGCCCGCCGCCCCAGGTTCGTTCGCTGCGCAGCGAACACCGTGTTCACGCGGGTGTGGACGGCGGCTCCGGGCAGCGGCCGCACCTCGGCGGCCCAGCGCCAGGAGGCGGCGTGGCGGCGCAGCCAGCCCGCGGAGGCCAGCTCGTCCAGGCCCAGGGCGTACGCCGTGGCGTGGGCGAGGTCCAGGGCGAGCCGCAGCCGGTCGGCCCGCCCGGGCACGGCGCGCAGGGCGGCGACGGCCGCGCGCGTCGAGTGCACGAACACCTCCTCGGCCACCGGGAGCGCGGCCGGACCGCCGTAGCGCTCGGTCTCCGGCTCGTACGGCGCGGCGCGCACCTCCCCGTGCCGGCCGGGCCAGGGGCCGGTGACGGGAGTGGTGCCGCCGGCCAGCAGGGCCAGTTCGGCGGCGAGTCCGGCCGCGTCCTGGGCGGGTGCGGCGCTGCGGAACCTGATCCGCAGGTGGGGCCCGCCCTCGTGGTAGCGGATGAAGAACCAGGCGCCGCCGTCCGGCCCGAACCGGCCGTCCATCAGCGGGGCGAGCGCCCCGGTGACGAAGGCGTCGGTGTCCGCGCCGTCGGTGTGCAGGGTCAGGTGCAGGCTCTGCCAGACTCCCACCGGCGTGACGGGAGACGCGGGCGCGTACGGGTACGGGTACGGGTGTTCGGTCATCGGGTCGTCCTCACGGGAACGGGTGGGGGTACAGGGGGAGTTCGTCGTATCGCAGCGGACGGGCGGTGCGTCCCAGCCGGTGGGGCACCTCCAGCAGCCGGGGCAGCCCGAGCGTGCGGCGGTTGACGTGGCCGAACGTCATCGGGAGGGTGCCGGGCACGATCACCTTGGCGCAGTGCAGCCCCAGCCGGTCCCGGATCCCGGGCTCGTCCTGCGTCACGACGACCACCTCCAGCCCCTCGGCGGCCAGCCGCGCGACCGTCTCCGTCAGCAGCCGGGTGAGATCGGCCACCGGCGTGGGAGCGCCGGGCCACCGTTCCTGCCAGGAGGCCTCCCCGCTCCCGGCGAACAGGAACTCCAGCCGGGGCTGTGCCTCCGGCAGGGTGTTGAGGCCCACGTGGTCGTCGAGGTCGACCACCAGCTCGGGCCGCGCCAGCATGGGCCGCAGCCGCTCCGGGTCACGCGGCCCGCCTGGGCCGGCCTGCCGGCGCACGGCGTCCTGGACGTTGGTGACGACCTCCGCCACCGCCGAGCGGATCGCGGCGCACGGATCGTGGTGGGCCCCGGCGGCCAGGAAGGTGCGGGGAGCGTCGGACCGGTTCCCCTCGTAGCGGCAGAGCGAGACCACCGCCGGGATGCCGAGGTCGTTGGTCGCGTCCAGCAGATGCAGCCGGTATCCCATCAGCCCGGCGCGCGCGGCCAGGGCGTTCACCAGCGGGTCTTCGGCGGGCAGCGCGACGCCGGGCAGCGGCGTGCGCGCGTACCACGCCATCAGGAAGGCGTCCCGTTCCGCCACCTCGAACAGCCCGTAGAGCGCAGCCTCCTGCGGACTGTTCCCGAGTCCGCAGCCGTTCGAGGACTCGTAGACCACCCGTGCCCGGCCCGGCCCCTGCGGCAGGTCCCAGTACGCCACGTGCTCGGGCACCGCCCGGGCCCGGCCTTCGGTGAGCGACCAGCCGTACACCCAGTCCAGCTCCAGGTCCGGGCGGTACGGGACCGTCCGGGCGGCAGGGTGACCTCGGTGGGCCGGGTCGGGCAGACCGAGCCGGGCGGGATCCACGGCGGTCTCCGGGCCCAGCTCGGCGAAGGATGCGCGCAGGACGGTACGGCGGCCCAGCGGGCGCATGCCGGCCAGCCGCTCCACGCCCTCGAACAGTGCCACCCGCTCGCTGGAGCGGAAGTCGGCGGAGCGCCCGTATCCGCCGTCGTCGAGCAGACGGCCGTCCGTCACCCAGGCCGTGGTCAGGGCGAAGGCAGAGTTCTCGGTGCGGAACAGGCGGCGCACCGGGCCGAACCGCTCGTCGTACAGCTCGGCCCGCAACCGGTCCGCGCCCGTACGGTCGTTGGGGCCGCGCAGCACTGCGGGGTCGGGCAGCGGCTGCGGCGTGTCCGGAAACCCGGCCGTGGCGGGGGAGTCGGCCGGCAGCGGGCGGCACACCGGGCAGCCGCCGACCGGGCCGACGCGATGGGTGGACCAGGTGGCCCGGTGCCCCTGGACGATGTGGACGGTGGAGGGCGGCGGAGCCCCCGCCTCCGCGGCGGGCCCGGGCTCCAGCAGGCCGGCAGCAAGCAGCAGGGCCGCCTCCGCCAGGGCCGGGGTGCCGGTACCGCCGAGCGCCAGCCGGGGGCTCTGCCAGGGCACCCGGCCGCCCGTGGTGGCCAGTCGCCGGTACTCGGTGCACGACAGGCACGCCCGCGTCGAGGGCTCCAGCACGGGGCCGATCACGGTCAGTGCGCCGTCCTCGCGCACCGGAACCAGGCGCACGGGATGGGCCAGTGCATGGCGGCTGAGCCGCTCCGCCAGCTCCAGCGTCCAGGAGGTGAGGTGGACGATGGCGGCGCCGCCGGTGGTCTTCAGTGCCGCGGCCGGATCCAGGACGGGCACGGCGCTGGCGGCGGTGGCCACCACCGTCGCGTCAGCAGCCGTGGCGTCAGCGGCCGTTGAGCCCGCAGCAGTCGCCTCCGCAGCCGTCCCGTTCGTCACGACCCCGCTCATCGGGCTCCTCCCCGCCCGGCCAGGACGGTGAATCCGCACGCGTGCAGGGCAGCCCCGACCGGCCCGGAGGGTCCGGCCGGGCCGCTGCCGTCGAGGTCCGCCTCACCCGGCTGCCAGGGTTCGGGGCGCAGCCCGGTCAGCCGGGCCAGCGCCGAGCACAGATCCGGCTCCCGCCGGGCGATCCCGGCCAGCCAGCGGTCGGTCCATCCCTCGTCCGTCCAGGCCGCCGACTCGACTTCCGCAACCGCGAGCGGTGCCTCGGCCCCGCTGAACGCGGTGTGCACGGCCCCGGCCGGACCGTGCTCGGCGGCCATGGTCCGGGTCACCGCGCCGAGCGCGGCCAGGGCCGCGGCGTCGGCGGGTGTCGCCTCCACCGCACGGGCGGCCACTCCTGCGGTCCCGGCCCGCGCAGCGGGGTCCCGTACCACGGCCAGGTAGGCCCGCTCCGCGGTGAACCGGTGAACCGTCATCTCCATCGGAAGCCCCAGATGCCGGGTCAGCACGGTCCACCAGTGGCGGGCCTGCGGATGCGCGCGCCATTCCTCCTCGCTCAGTGCGCGACCGGGGCCGGAGGAACCGGCGGCGGCGAGGGCGGCACGGCGCAGGGCCCGTCCCAGGGCGTGCCCGGGGCCGGCGCCGACCGCCACCGGGCCCGGCAGCCCTTCGGCCAAGTGCAGTTCGGCCGCACGGCACGCTGCGGTGAGCCGGGCCAGGTCCGCCCGGGGCGCACCGGCCACCAGCGGCCCGGACACCGAACGGCAGGCCGCGAGCGCGGCGGGCAGCTGGGGCAGTCCGCCCGGCTGCGGTGCGTCGAGCACTCCCAGGTACCGGTCGCCCAGTGCCCCGGTACGGCGCAGCGCCTCGGCCAGGTTGCCGGCCGGGGCGGGGGAGAGGGCCGCGGGATCGGCCGGCCCGGTCACCCACGGATGGTAGGACGCGTGCGGCGGCCGGGCCACCGCGACCAGTACGGCGGGACGGTCCGGGAGCAGCAGAGGGTCGTCCTCCCGCCCGGCCGGATCGGGCAGACCGGCCGCGACACACAGCAGCCGCTGCGCTGCGGAACCCGCCAGCAGGGCCGTCAGCGCCGCCGCTTCCCCCGCTGTCGCCCCCGTTGCCTCCCCTGTCTCCCCGGCGGGCGCGGGGCCGCCGCCGGGACGCAGACGGGCGGCGATCGACTCGGCGTCCGAACGCACCCGTTCCGGAGCGGCCGGGGCCGTGGCGAAGCCGCCGTCGGCGGTACGGGCCACGGCCACGGCCATCGGCGGAGTGCCGGCGACCGCCATCACCCGGTCGGCCGGCAGGCCCGCGTCGCGGTACACCTCCGGCGGGGTCCCCGCGCGGTCCAGGGCCCTGATCAGCGCCCTGGCGAGCGGCCCGTCGGGATCGGCGGCCGCGACCACGGGCCGTGCGGCGGCCAGGGCCGCGGCCGCCGGCGCGGGCCGTTGCGCGGACGCTCCCAGCCAGGCGGCCGGTTCGGCCGCGCCCGCCGGATACTCGGCGAGCAGGCCGTGCGCGTGCAGCTGCGCGGTCAGCGCGGTCAGCGCGGCTCCGACCCGGGGATCGGCCGGATCGAGGCGGGGGCCGGGCCGGGTCCGGGGACAGGACCGGTCCCCGTCATCGCCCCGGCCGTACTCCTGCGCGCCCAGGACGTCCCCGGTCCCACGGCCGAGCTGCTCGGACAGCAGCTCCCACAGGGCGGGCAGGGCCTTGCTCCCTTCGAGCGTCACGCTCCCGTCCCGGCCGCGCAGGTGCAGACCGGCCCGCAGAGGGGTGACCGCCACCCCGGGCCGCAGCCGCGTGCACGGCGGTTCGGCGGGGGTCACGGCGTCCCCTCCACAGCGGCGATGACCTCGTCGATGCGCGCCTGCCACCGGTGCCCGGTGAGTTCCGGAACGCTCCGTACGACGAGGTGGGCGGCGAGGCAGCGCTCCACGGGCAGGACGTCGCAGACGACGAGGAGCCGGTACAGCCCGTTCGTACAGGCCCGGTTGACCAGGTAGTCGGGGCGGCTCCACATCGTGCCCTGCGGGTCCGAGCGGTGCAGCCGCCGGTGGAAGTCGCTGTACCGGGTGCGTACCTGCCCGTCCCAGCGTTCGAGGGTGGCCCGGTCGCCCAGCGCCGCGGCCCGGTCCCGGTACTCGGCATGCACCCCGGTGAAGTCCGCGCCCGCCCTGAACCGTTCCTCCGCGATCCGCCAGGCGCCGGCGGACCAGTCGGCCCAGGCCCGTTCCCAGCCGGCCGCACCGCCGCCCGCGATCCGGCCCACCAGCGCGGAGATCCGCCCGCCCGCGGCCTCCCAGCGGCGGTCGAAGGCCGCCCGCAGCCGCCCGTCGCGGTCCTCGTGGACGAGGAAGTCCTCCAGGTGGGAGACGTACGAGTAGTGGCCGCCGACCAGTCCCTCGGGGTGCGCGGCGGCATGGGCCGCGAGGGCCGCCACCACGAGTTCGACCCGGGCGGCGGAGGTGTCCGCGCGCTCGCCGAGGAAGGCGGTGCCCGCCTGGAGGGCGGGCAGGCCCAGGGCCAGCAGGTCCTCGCGCAGCCGCACCCCGTCCGGGCCGATCAGCGCCTCCAGGGAGGATTGGTCCACCGGCTCCACCCGCACGGTGTTGTCCGGTACGAGCGGGCCGTACGGGGGCGGGATCAGCTCAGCCCGCCCTGCCATTTCGGCCTGAGCCAGCAGCTGCTGCCCGTCGGCCGCGGCCCGCGACGGGTGCGAGGCCACGCGGGCGCGCAGTTCGGCGGCGGTCCGCTCGGCCGCGGCTGCCACCGCCCCGGGGTGGCCGCGCAGTCGCAGCCGCAGGTGCGGGCCGTGGAGCCAGTGGCGTTCGACATGAGCGGTCAGCCCGTCCGCGGCGGCCCGTCGGGCGAGGGGCAGCACGGCTTCGCGCAGGAGCGGCGCCTTGACCGGCTCGTAGTGGTGGACGACCACGTCAAGGGCCGTGGCGGCGGGCGAGTCGGGCCGGGCGGTGTCCGGGCCGGTGGCCGGGGCGTTCATCGGGTGTCTCCTCGGCGGATGACGGGCGGGGTGGTGGTGCCTGCCGGGCAGGCGGACGCAGCGGCGCGGGTGGCGCAGGGAACTCGGCCGGACCGAGCGGCCCGGCCGGACCCGGATTCAGCCGGACGGGGCGGTGCGTGCAGGCCGGTAGGTCTCGGCGATGAGTTCCACGGCATGCGCGGGGCGGCTCCGGCCGCCGGAGTCGGGCAGCGCCTCCTCCAGCACCACGCCGCGCGGATGGCGGGTCAGCCAGCCGGAGAGGCAGCGCAGGTGCAGGGCGCTGCCCAGGTCGAGGGCCTGGGGCTTCGGCGCGCGCAGACTCCGTACGAAGTCCTCGACGGGCCGCCCGGCAGCGGGCTCCGGTACCGGGTGCAGGAACAACTGCTCGGGCAGGCCCAGCAAGGCCCGCCAACGGGTCACCGCGGCGGCCGGGATCTCGCCGGGGTCGGCCGCGAGGTCGGCGCGGAGCGCGGCCAGTACCCCTTCGGGCAGGTGCCAGCGCCGCCGGGCGATCACCGCATGGCGGTGGCGCAGCCGGGGGGTGCGCCGCACCTCACCGCCGGGGACGGTCACGGTGCGGCGGGGGAGGAGCCGGCGGAAGTCCACGACGCCGCCCGGGTGGTCGCAGAGGAACGGCGCGAGGCGCTGCGGCAGCATGACCGGGGCGAGGAAGCCCAGGTAGAGGACGTCGACGGGTTCACCGGTGGCCCGCAGCCGGAGCCGGAGCTGGTCGGAGGCCGGGTCGTGGACCAACTCCACATCGGCTTCGGCGAGTGCGGCCCGGTACCGGTCGGGGCCGATTTCCTCGCCGACCAGCAGCGGGTGGAGATTGGCGTTGAAGCCGCCCACCGGCCGGATCTGGGCGGCCCGCGCGCCGTCGCCGAGACCGCGGCGGATCTCGCGTGCCACCTCGGCGGCGGCACCGCGGGGCAGGTCGTCCAGGAAGCGGCTGGTGAAGCGGCCCCAGCCGCCGTACACGTGGTTGACGCAGAGCAGGCCGCCGGGGACGGCGCCCTCCGGTCGATCGGCCGGAACCGGTTCCGCCCGGGTGCTTCCGGCGGCCGGGACCGCGTGTTGGACGAACCACGCGTAGCTGAGCGGGCGGGCGGCGGTCCAGCCGGGCAGCCGGGCGGCGAGCCCACGCACCTCTTCGGCGGGCAGGACGACCTCCTCGGCCCAGCCGCCGGGAGCGGCCGCCACGGAGGCCCGTACCCGATCGACGAACTCCTCCCGCAGCCGGGCCAGTTCGGCTGGCTCCCCGGAGAGCCCCGGATCACCGGCCGGCCGGACGGCGAGGCGTGCGGCCTCCTCCCACGCGGCGGCGGTGTCGGCGCCGAACTCCCAGGGGGCCGGACAGGTTCCACCGCGCCCGTAGCGGGAGACGAACCGCTCCAGTGCGGCCCGCCGCATCAGGTGTCCGAGGTCGAACAACTCGGCCAGAGCGGTCAGTTCACCCAGCACGGCCCGGTCCGGCCCGGTCAGCCGGCCGGTGGAGACCATGTCGCCGGTACGCACGCCGAGCCGACCGGAGTCCGCGGCGAGTACGTCCTCGGAGAGTACGTTCAGCGGGGCGGCATCGGCCGGCACGGGCCGGCCGGCGTCGGCCAGAACGCGGCGCCAGCGGTCCGCCAGGCCGGCGAGCAGGGCGGGCCGGTCCTCGGCCCGGGCGTTCGCGAACCGGGCGGTGTCGGCGGCGATCCGGTCGATCCGGTCGGTCAGGGCCGCGTCCTCGGGCCACTGCCGCAGCCAGTCGGCCAGAGCTCGCAACGGGTGAGGGTGCTGCGGGTCGACGGGCTCCACGGGCACCAGCAGGCCGCAGTCGGCGAGTCGGCCGAGGAAGCCGCCGACGGCGGGGTCCGTGCGCGGGCGGCCGAGGGCCGGACCGAGTCGGGCGGCCAGTTCGTCGAGGGTCGCGGGCACGGCGGCGAGCGTGTCCAGCGCGGTCAGGGCGGGGCGGGCCGCGAGCTCGATCGTCTCCTCATGGGTGACGAGGTACCGGCCGCCCGCGAAGAGCGTACGGTCCCGGGTGTACAGGGCCCGGCCGTCCACGGTGGGCCGCGCACTGCTCGTCATGCGATGGGCGAGCACGCGCCGGCGGCGCGGTTCGTCCAGCAGCGCGGCGACGAGCGCCGCGACGAGGGTCCGGTGCTCCCGCACCACGGACCGCAGCGACGCCGGCGACGTCAGCGGCTGCATCGGCTCCGGCGGCAGGGCGGCCGGACCGCCCCTCCCCGCGGCGGCTGCGTCAGCGCCGCCCGCACCGGCTGACCACCCCACGGCGGTGAACCAGGACAGCGGGCTGGTCTTCGTACTGGCACGCAGGGCGTGCCGCAGCACCGAGGGCTCCTCCTTGCGGGCCCTGCGCCCACCCTCGTCCCGGGCGGCCCGGGACACTGCGCGGAGCAGGTCGGCACTGGTGAGCGCAACGGCCCGGGCGAAGCCGGGGGAGCGGCACAGTTCCGCGAGGACGGAGCGCTCGGCGGTCAGGGCGTCGGGGACGGCCCCGGCCAGATCGGTGAGGAGAGTGGCGCGGAGTCCGTGCAGCGTCAGCCAGGTGCCGAGCCGGGGCACCCGCGCGGGCAGATCACCGAGACGGGTCAGCAGGACCGGGCGGGGGGTGCGGCCGTTGTGCAGCGCTCGCCGCAGCGGGAGCACCACCTGGCGGTGGAACTCCTCGTGGTGCCCCGGCCGGGAGGCGAACAGGTCGTCGCACAGGGCCGGACGCAGTGCGTCCTCCTGTGCCGCGAGGGTGGTGAGCCGGTCGAGCAGGGTCCGTACCCGCGCGGCTTCCTCCGGCTGTGCGGGGTGCGCCGTCACCGTGGTGCGGACCAGCGCGTACGGGGCGGTCCCCGCCGGCGGCCCGGCCGGCGGGCGAGGGGTCCCCGACACGGGCGCGACGTGTTGTGGTGCAGCCGGCTGGGCGGGGTGCGGCATGGCGGGCTCCTGTGGTGCGGTACGGGCCTGTGAGCTGTCTTCCGGCTCGGGCGCAGCCCGTGCGGCCGGCCCGGGTGGGCCGGCCGCACGGGAGCGGCCGTGTCACAGCCGTCAGACGACGGGCGTCTCCACCTGCGGCTGGGCGCAGGAGGACGAGGCCTGACAGGAGCAGGAGCCCCACGAGGCGCCGTTCTCGGGCAGTGCGGCGGTGTCGCTGATGGCGGTGACGGTCAGCTCGCTGAGGTCGAGGTCGAGGTCCAGGTCGAGGTGGTTCGTTCCGGTGCTGGAAGAGATTTCGGACATGCGGATTTCCTCTCGCTTCTGAGGGATGGCAGAACCGCGAAGTCGGCGTCGGCCGGCCGACGCCCGCGGACGACGGGCGGAGTGCCCCTGAGGAACAGATGGTTCGAAGGCGGGGCATCCGAAGGAGCGTCGTGGTGCAGCACGAGTCTCTGCCGCGGAACGGGCCGACGGCAACTGCACTTGTCATGTTGGCCTGTTGTCCGGGTCTGGTCCGTCATGTCGCGGCGGGCCGCCGGTCCCCGGCCGGCAGCCGTCCCGACGGCGCCCGCCCCCGTTGCCGCGGGGCGCGCTCCACGGCGGGAGGGGAATCGCTGCTCGTGGCCGCGGGAAGCGCTACCGGGAACAGGAGGTTCCACCGGACGACCGGGCCTGGCCGCGGTCGCCCCGGACCGCCGCGAGGCAGTCCGGGTGGTCCCTTCGCGGGCGTGGTGAACCGGTCAATCTCCGGGAGTCCGAAGCCCCGCCGACCCGACGGTCGACCGGGCACAATGGCACGCATGCGCGCACCCATCGGATCCTTCGACAACGCCCGCCCGGCGCCGGACTGCCTGGCTGAACTCACCGGGCCGGTGGCCGAGGCCGTCCGCGCCTGGCAGGGCACCGTCCCGGCCGAGGACATCGTGTACGTCGACACCGACCCGGCGATCGCGGACACCGCCGCCTTCGTCGAGCACTACGGACAGGAGCTTCTCGCGCAATCGGCGAACTGCGTGATCGTCTCCGCCAAGCGCGGCGGCGCGTCCGTGCTGGCCGCGTGCCTGGTCCCCTCCGCAGCCCGGGCCGACGTCAACGGCGTGGTGCGCCGTCACCTCGCGGCGCGCAAGGTGTCCTTCGCGCCGATGGACACCGCGGTGCAGCTCAGCGGCATGGAGTACGGCGGCATCACCCCCATCGGCCTGCCGTCGGACTGGCCGTTGCTGGTGGACTCCGCCTTGATCGGGCTGCCGTACGTACTGGTCGGCAGCGGCCGCCGCCGCGGCAAGCTCATCGTTCCCGGGAAACTCTTCGCGCAGCTCCCGGGCGCCGACGTCATCGAAGCCCTCGCTGCCTGACTCCGGCGCGACCGGTCGATGCGGCTCCCCGATCGGGTGATGTGCTGGGCTCGGGCTGCTCCTTGCCTCCTTCGTCCTGGTCAACGTGCTGATCGGTGTCGTCCTCAACGCCCTGGGGAGGCGCGCGAGACTGAGGAAGAAGCGAACCGCACCGAGCACGTCGCCGCCAGGCAGTCCGCGGGGCGCGCGGCTCGTCACCGGGGAAGCCCGGCCTGCAGGGCCGCTGCCGCGTACAGGGCGGCTCCGGTGGCCAGGGCGTCCTCGTCGAAGACGACACGGCTGGAGTGGAGGTCGGGGGAATCCGCGGGAGCGATACCGGGCGGGCGCGCACCGAGGAAGGCCATCACGCCCGGCACCAGCTGCAGGACGTACGAGAAGTCCTCGGCGCCCATGAACGGCTCGGCCAGATGGTGGACCCTGCCCGGTCCGAGGAGCGTGGCCGCGGTGTCGCGGAGAGCGGCTGTGGAGGCGGCATCGTTGACGCAGGGCGGGTAACCCTCGGTCAGGCCGACGTCGGCGTGCACTCCGTGAGCGGCCGCGACATGGTGGGCGACACGCATGATGCCGTCGCGTACCAGCTGCCGGGCGGTGGGGGAGAGGGTACGGAAGGTGCCGCGGATCTCGGCGGTCTCGGGGATGGCGTTGGCCGCCGTGCCCGCATGGATCGAGGCGACGGTGAGCACGACCGGATCGAAGACGTCGACGGTGCGTGTGACCATGGCCTGCAGGGCCTGGACGATCTCGCAGGCGACGGGGACGGGATCGAGGGCCCGGTGCGGCGCCGAGGCGTGTCCGCCGCGGCCGCGTACGGTCACGTGAAGCCCGTCGGAGGCGGCGAAAGTGGGGCCCGGCCGCAGATGGACGGTGCCGCTGTCGAAGCGCGTGGTGATGTGCAGGGCGAAAGCGGCCGCCACTCCCGTGCCGTCGGCGGTCTCCAGCACTCCCTCGTCGATCATGTGCCGGGCGCCGCCGCCGGATTCCTCCGCCGGCTGGAACATGAAGACGACGCGGCCTGCCAGCCGGGAGCGGCGGGCCGCCAGCAGCCGGGCGGCCCCGACGAGCATGGCGGTGTGGGCGTCGTGACCGCAGGCATGCATGGCGCCCGGAAGCCGGGAGGCGAAGTCCAGACCGGTCTCCTCGTCCAGCGGGAGCGCGTCCATGTCGGCGCGCAGCAGGACCGCAGGGCCGGGCCGGGCGCCTTCGAGGGTGGCGGTGACGGAGCTCAGGCGGGAGCCGGTGGCCAGGTCCAGCCCCAGGCCGCCCAGTGCCTCCAGGACGGCCTGCTGCGTGCGGGGCAGATGCGTGCCCAGCTCGGGGAAGCGGTGGATGCTCCGGCGCAGCGCCACGATGCCCGGCAGGGCGGCGTGCGCGTCCGCCGGCAGCCCCGCGAAGGCACCCGGGAGTGCGCCGTCGCCTCCTGCCTCCGTCACCGCGCCACCACCGGGAGCGTGTTCACGTCCGGGGCCCGGCAGGTGTCCGGCACGGCGAGGGTGCCGGCCGGAGGAGCGACACGCATGGCATCTCCTTCACGAGAGCGGGTAGTACGGCGACTGTCATGTGTCCCCCGCATCCTCGGTCGCCACGCCGGGCGACGCGGCGGGCCGGGGGAGCCGGCACCGTACGGACGCCGCCGAATGGGCCCTGCCCGTCGGCGTGTACGCGCACGTGCCGGCCGACGAGTGCAGCACGCTTCCTCGAAGCGTTCGCGTGTGCGCACCCTCGCGCCGAAGTCGCCCGATCGAAAGGAGGACCCGTGAGCGGAGGCGAGACGTCCCGAACCGGGCCCCCGGCCGGTGAACCCGGAACACACACAGATTTCGCCCCCGCACCCGTGCAGACCGCGCCTGAACGCGGCAGTTACCCCTTGTACGAGTTCGCCCTGACCGCCGTGCTGATGTTCACCGTGGTCACGGCCATCCGCTGGGTACTCGATCCGGCCTCCCCGGCCGTCCTCGGGAACGTCCGACTGGCCCTCCTCCTCGTGGGTGCGCTGGCCGGGGCGCTCGTCTTCGGACTGTTCCGCTCCCCGTGGGGGCGGCGTTCGGGGGCACATGTGAATCCCGCGGTCACGCTCGCGTTGTGGCTGCTGAGGGCGTTCCCCGGCCGGGGCGTGGCGGTGTACGTCGTTGCGCAGCTGGGCGGGTCGCTCGCGGGGACCGCCCTGGCCCGGCTGGCCTGGGGTCCGGCGGTCGCGCGGGTCGGCTACGGCGCGGCGGCCGCGGCGCCGTCGTGGAACGGCTGGGCCGTCTTCGCGGCCGAGGGCGGCTGCCTGGTCGTGGTCACCCTGGTGATCGGCTTCTTCCTCGCGCACCCGGCCCACGAACGATGGTTCCCCTGGGTCCTGGCGGTTCTCATCTGCACGATCGTGGCCGTTCTGGGCCCGCTCAGCGGCGGCTCCGCCAACCCCGCCCGCCAGTTCGGACCAGCGCTGATGTCCGGAAGCACCGCCCGCCTGTGGATCTACCTCGTGGCACCCGCCCTCGGCGCCGCCCTGGGCGCTGCCGCCCACCACCTGATCCGGCGGGGCAGGCCGTCCGGCCGCCGCCCCCGTCGCGACCCCACCGCCTCGCACCCGACCTGAGACGCGACCGGCCCCCCACCCGCCTCGGCGGCTCTGCCCCCTCCGCCCCGCACCCGCGACCGCATCATCGGCAACACCCTTCAGCTGGGCACCAGGCTGAAGAGGATCTTCCTGTCCCTGTCGGGGAACGCGGGGTCGGCCCGGTCGACCCGGACCCGGACGCTCGCGCCGAGCTTGAGGTCGACGTCGGCCGAGGTGACTTTGCCCAGCACAGCGGGCTCCGCCAGCTGGACCAGTCCCTCCCGCGGGTTCGACGGATGCTCTTCCTCGTCGGTGTCGATGACCGTGGCGTCGAAGATGCAGCCCACCTGGTCCATGAGCAGTGCCGCCTCGACGAGGTCCACGGACTGCCGGTCCGCCGCACCCCCCTTCGCCTTTGTCATCCTGACCGGCAGGTCGTCCAGGGCCGCGAGCACCCAGTCCGGTGGGGCCTGCTCCGCGCAGGCGGCCACGCACAGCTCACCCGCGTACCGGTCGACCAGACGCCGCAGCGGGGCCGTGCAGTGCGTGTACGGGGCCGCGATCGCCGCGTGGACCGTCTGCTCGGGGATGTGGTCGTGGTCGTGGAAGGACTTGTAGACCGATTTCAGCAGCAGGGCGCCGGCCGCCTCGTGGAGGAAGGCCGCGTGCTTCTGGTCATGAGGATCGAGGGAGCGGATCAGCTCGGCGTACGAGACGTGGTGCGGCCAGTCGATGCCCAGGCCCTGAGCGATGCGGTGCAGTCGCGTGACCTCGTGGGTCGGTGCCGTGTCCTGGATCCGCAGGATGCCCGGGCCGCTGTCCAGCATCATCCGGGCCGCGGCCATCCCGGTCATGAGGGAGATCTGCTCGTTCCAGCCCTCCGCGGCCAGCGGTGCCCGGTAGCTCAGCCGGAACGATCCGTCCTCGAAGGTGACTTCCTGCTCCGGCAGGGTGAGCGAGATGCCGCCCCGGGCGGCCTCGACGGCCTCGCGCAGGGTGCCGATGTCGCGCAGCAGGGCCACGGACTCCTCCGCGGTGCCGGAGTCGATGGCCTGCTGGACGCCCGCGTAGTCGAGTTTGGCCCGGCTGCGGACCCGGGCCCGGCTCACGTTCGACGCGGTCACCTCGCCGTGGGCGTCGAGATCGTGCTGCCACAGCAGGGCGGGGACGATCTGGCCCGGCAGCAGGCTGGCCGCGCACTCGGACAGCGCGGGCGGGTGCAGGGCCACCTTGCCGTCGGGGAAGTACAGCGTCACGATCCGCTGGTGTGCCTCGGCGTCCAGCACGCCGCCGGGCGCGACGAAGGCGGCCACGTCGGCGATGGCGTAGTGGACGCGGAACCCGCCGCCGGGCCGCCGCTCCAGGTACATGGCCTGGTCGAGGTCCTTCGAGGTCGGCGGGTCGATCGTGAAGAGCGGCAGGTCGGTGGCGTCCTTGTCGGGCAGCCGGGGCGCGTGGGCGGCGGCGTCGGCCGCTTCGAGCACGGGTGCGGGGAAAGCGGTGGGGGCATGCAGCTCGTTCCGCAGCTTCAGCAAGGCGGTGCGCAGTGCGGCCTTGGCCGCTTCGGACATGTGCATCGGGCGGCGTGGCATGCCCCGAGCGTAGGGCGGCGGCCGCGCACCGGCACGGCGGGGCGATCCGTCCGGGGGAGCGGGCCGTGCGGGCCGCCGGCCGGAGAGCCGCCCGGTCGCGAGGGCTCGTCCGTACTGACCCGGCTCCGCGGTCGGTGTACGGGGCAACTCGGGTGAATCTCCGACCGTGCCTCCTGCAGGTGACGTGTTCTTCTGCGCTCCGCGTGGATGTCAGTGCCTTCCTCAGGAACGGGGACAACGCCGCGTGCGCCGGTGAGCTGGTTTCAGCCGTGGGTCCGGGTGAGAAGACCGGAGACATGAAGGCTGTCGCCGTGGCCTTCGACCGCACCGGGTCGACCGACCAGGCCGGCACGCCCTCAGACGCTGCGGACGAGGGAGACCAGTCCACCGTCGTACAGGTAGCGCTCGCCGGCACGATGCAGCAACGCCTCGTGCAGCCGGCCGATCTCCGCCCGCGCCAGCCGTTCGTTGCGGAAGCGGATGGCGGTGACGGCCGCCCTCGGGCCGGGACGGGCAGGCCGGAAGCGTTCCCAGACGATGTTCTTCGTCGCCCTCGGCGACAGTTCGCCCACCACGACGAACTCCTGCAGCAGGCCCCAGCGCGTGGCCTTCAGTGTGACCCGGCTCAACTCATCCCAGGTCGCGCTCCATTCGTGGCCCTCACGCAAGAAGGAGAGCCCGTCACCCGTCACCCGTACACACGCCGCGTCCCCGCGCGTCATGGCCAGTCCTCCCAGGCTGGACAGGGCCAGCGCGACGATGCTCGCCAATGCGGCAGGGAGCGGATGGTCCACGAAGGAGTACACGGCCACGCCGAGCGGAACGGCCGCGGCGAGCATGGCCGTGACGGCGACGCGCATGTGCCCCATGGAGTACCGCACCTCGACGGGCGGCCTCGACTCCGCCTCGATGACCGCCCGGACCGGAACCGCATCCACGACCGCGTCCTCGACCCGCACGGCAGGCGGCCTGGGCCCGCCGACGGGCGGAGGCGGAGGAGCGAACGGCAGGTCCGGCGGAGCCGCGGGCGGACGCACCCCCGTGTCCGCAACCGTCACCGCACCACCCCCGCTCAACGCGGACAACGCCTCCTCCGCAGACGGCCGCTGCTCCGCCCGTTTCTCCAGGCACCTGCCCAGCACCGCCCGCAGCCCCTCCGGCACGCGGTTCAGGTCCGGCACCTCGTGCACGACCCGGTACAGCAGCTCCGCCGCACTGCCCTCCCCGAACGGCATGCGCCCCGTGGCCGCGAAGCACAGAACCGTACCGAGCGAAAAGACGTCGCTGGCCGTGCCGACACTGCCGCCCTGGGCCTGCTCGGGCGACATGAAACCGGCGGTGCCGATCGCCACGCCCGTCCGGGTGAGCATGGTCGCACCGTTCAGTGCCTTGGCGATCCCGAAGTCGATGAGCCGAGGCCCGTCCTCCGTCATCAGGACGTTCGCGGGCTTGAGGTCCCGGTGCACGAGCCCTGCCCGGTGCACGGAGTGCAGCGCCTCTGCCAAGCCCGCGCCGAGCCGCCACACTGCGTCCTCCGTCAACGGGCCGCCCTCCCGGACTCGTTCGGCAAGATCGGGTGCCGGGATGTAATCGCTCGCCACCCAGGGCGTCTCCGCCTCCGGATCCGCGTCGACCACGGCCGCCGTCCAGAACCCTCCGACCGCCTTCGCCGCCTCCACCTCGCGCCGGAACCGCGCCCGGAAGCCGGGGTCCGAGGCGATCTCCGGCCGGACGACCTTCACCGCCACCCGCCGACCGCTGCGCGACTCCCCGAGGTAGACCTGCCCCATGCCGCCTGCGCCGAGCCGCGCCGTGATCCGGTAGGGGCCGACGACCGGCGGGTCACCGGCCTTCAACTGCTCCACAATTCCCCCGAGTGCAATCGCCTACAGCAGAACCCGGAGCAGGCCCGCACCCGCTGTCGGCCGAACAACCTGCGTCCAGCCCGTCCATTGGTCCGGCCTCCGGGGTGAGCATCCGTCAAGCTCCGTTGTCAGTGCCTCCCCATAGTGTGGAGACATCACTCGGGGAGCTTCGGAGAAGGAGCAAAACATGTCCGGCAACAAGATTCAGCACAAGGTGAATCACGTGGCGCTGGTGGTGGACTGTTCGGGTTCCATGCATCAGCACCAGAGTCAGCTCATCCGTGTCGTGGACGAGTTCGTGGCGGGCTTGAAGGCCGAATCGGACAGCCTCGGTCATGAGACCCGGATCAGCCTCTACTCGTTCGACCACAAGGTGGAGAACCTGGTCTGGGACATGGACGTGAAGCACCTGCCGTCCATGCGCGGCCTGTACAAGGTCAACAATGGCGCTACGGCCCTCATCGAAGCCTCGCTGAAGTCCCTGGACGACCTCGGCCACATCTGGGAGGCGTACGGCGAGCACAGTTTCCTGCAGATCGTGGTGACGGACGGCGAGGAAAACGCCTCGGGCGGCGACCGAAGGCACGACGGCGACATGGCCATCCTCGGCCCCTGGCTCGACAAGATCGCGGCGAAGATGGGCGCGCTTCCGGGCCACTGGACATCCGCGATTCTCGTTCCGAACTCCCTGGCGAAGCGAACCGCCCAGAACTACGGCTTCCCGGCCGGGAACATCGCCATCTGGGACGCGGATTCCAAGGAGGGCGTCGAGGAGGCGATCGGCACCGTGCGGGCTGCCGCCACCAGCTTCCTCCGCGGACGCGAGCAGGGGGTGCGCGGCACGAAGAACCTGTTCGCGGTCGGCCAGGACCTCTCGGTCGACGATGTGCGGGCAAAGCTCGAACCGATACCGGCAGACAAGTACCGGCTCCTGAAGGTCGAAACGGAGACCGAGATCCGGCCCTTCGTCGATTCGCATCCGGGCGTTACGTACGAACGCGGCTCGTGTTACTACCAGCTGGGCACCCGGGTCCAGATTCAGCCCGACAAGGAAATCATCGTGGTCGAGAAAGACACGGACCGCGCATACACGGGCGACGCGGCACGCAGCCTTCTGTTCGGAACGGGTATCCAGGGGACCGTGTCCGTGAAGGCGGGGAGCAATCCCAAGTTGGAGGTGTACGTGCAGAGCCGTTCGGTGAACAGAAAGCTCAAGCCGAAGACGCGTCTGCTCATCATGCTCTGATAATTGGGGAACAGCAGGTTCTTGACGGTGGCGGCCTTGATGCGGCGGATCTCGGATCGTCCGTGGCCGGTCTGCTTGGTGCGGCCCAGCAGGTCGTACGGCACACGCGCTCAGCGCGAGCACGGCGGCCAGGGCGTGGCGCACTCCGTGCGGGTCACGCGGGTCGGGCACTTCAGCCAGCCGCTCCAGCAGCCCCGGGATCTCCTCGGGGCGGGTTCGGGCTGCTCGCGGAGTTGGTCACGAGCAGCCAGGATCGGGGACGATGCCTCGGCAGGCACGGTCTTCCACTCGGATCACGGGGCGCCGAGAACTCCATGATCTTCGAAGCCCGTGCGCGGGCTGGTCCCGGCTCCGGTGACGCGCAGCGCGCACCTGCGCGAGCTGCCTGGCCTCCCTCGACGAACAGCGCTGTGGGCAGGTCGGACAACGCCTGGATCCGCACCTACCCGAGTGCCGGAGGGTGCTCGGCTGGACGGCGTCCCCAGGCCGAGATCAGCGGGGCGAGCGTCAGGTCGAGTTTGCCCGCGTGGATGGCGGCCAGGTGCGCGTCGATCTCGGCGTCGTCGGCCAGGCCGGCCGCGAGCAGCTCGCCGCGCACGTGCCGGATGGTTGCCGCCTCCAGCCGGTCGCAGGCCAGCCCGCCGACCGGGAAAGTGCCCGCCGCGGCGACGTCCACCAAGCCGGCTTCACGCAATGCGCGCGGCAGTGTCCGGCCGTAGCGCAGGTCTGCGCCGCGGCGCGTGAGCAGCTCCCGGACTGCGTCGCGCAGCCGGTTGGCCCGCCGCTGTGCAGGGCCGCTGTCGTCCAGGCATGCCAGTGGCTGCAGAGCGGTATCGGCGTCCTCGATCAGCAGCCAGCCGCCGGGCCGTAGCGCTGCTGCCATGGTGGCCAGCGCGCGGGCCCGGTCGGGTACATGGACCAGCACGAGCCGGGCGTGCACCAGATCGAACGTCCCCGGCTCCGGGGGCGGGTCGGCGGCGACGTCGTGCTGGCGCACCTCGTACCCGTCGCCGGTCTTCAGCCACGACGGGTCGATGTCCGTGGCCAGTACGTGCCCGGTCGGACCGACGGCCGCCGCGAGCGCCTCCGGGATACCGGGGCCACCGGCCCCCACTTCCCAGCAGCGCGAGCCAGCCCTGACCCCCAGTCGGTCGAAGTGCCCGCGCGTCACACCGTCGAACAGCTCGGCCAGCCAGACGAATCGCTCGCCCGCCTCGGCGCGCGCGTTGTCCAGCAGGTACCCGCGGGCGGGAGCGGACTCTCCACCGGGCACGGCAGTCCCGCCCAACGGATCCGGTCGGCCACTGACGTGTCGTGGGTGGGGCGAGGAGGTCATGACTACATGGTCAACCTTCCCAGACCACCAGCGCCACGACGACGGGAGAGGGATGGCTCACACAGCCGGCGAACCCCGCACGTCCCGTCGTCAGGGCCGGCTCGGGGCCGGCTCCGGCTCCGAGTGGTGCGTTGCCGCGCGACGGGGGAGCAGCAGCGGGGTCGCCAGCAGGAGTACGCCGGCCAGGCCGATGGCCGTACGCGGGCCGAACAGGCCGCCCAGCACGCCCCAGAAGGCCGTCAGGAGCGCGGTCGAGGCCTTGGTCGTCACCGCCCAGGCGGACAGCGTGCGGGCGACCCGGTCGGTCGCGGTGCGCCCGAGGCGGCAGGTGGCAGAGACGGGGTTGAAGACCCCGCAGCAGAAGATGAGCCCGAGCTCGACGCCGATCACCAGCAGCAGCCCACCGGTACCGGGCCCGATGAAGGCGAGGCCGACGGGCCACAGGGCGCGCAGCACCCCGGCCACGACCAGGACCCGGTGCTGCCCGAACCGGGTGACGAGCGGTCGGGCCAGCCGCGAACCGAGCAGCCCGCCGATCGAGGGCGCGGCGAACGCGAGGCCGTACTGCCAGGGCGAGAACCCGAGTCGGCCGAGCATCAGGACGGCCAGCAGCGGCGAGACGGCCATCACCAGACCGTTGAACAGGACGGTGTTGAAGAACAGCGGACGCAGCGTCGCGTCGGCGAGGATGTAGCGCCAACCGTCCAGCAGGTCCCCGGCCCGCATGCCCGCGGCCTCCGGGCGCTCGGGTCGCGGCTCGTGCCCGCCCATCGCACGGATGCCCAGCGCAGAGAGCAGGTAACTGGCCGCGTCGGCCACCACCGTCGCCACGGGACCGAGAAGCCCGATCGCAGCGCCGCCCAGCGGCGGTCCGATGATCGTGGTCGTCCAGGCCGTGGACTCGAATCGGGCGTTGGCGACGAGCAGGTCCTCGGTCGGCAGCAGCGTCTTCAGGTACGCGCCGGAGGCGGCGCGGAAGGTGATGTCGGCCGCAGCGACGACCACTGAGACCAGCAGGAGCTGAAGGAAGGTGAGCACGCCGAGCACGAACGCGGTCGGGATCGTCAGCAGCGCCGCGAACCGCACCAGGTCCATCGAGATCAGCACCGGCCGCTTGCGACGGAACTCCACCCACGGGCCGAGCGGCACCGCCACGGCCGCGCCCACCGCAGCCCCCACGGAGGAGAGCGCGGCGACCTCGGCCGGTCCGGCGTGCAGCACCTGGATGGCGATCAACGGGAACGCGCCGAAGGCGAGCCATGTGCCGAGCGCACTGGTCCCGTACGCTCCCCAGAGCCACCCGAACCGCCGCCCCAGCCGGTGCCCGCTCCTCATGCCCGACACCCCTCGCCACTCACCCTGCACAACCGATCCGCGATCAGAAGCATCAAAGCGAGCGCCACAACCAGGAATCAAACAACCACAGAGCCTCCAGCCACAACCAGTGGTTGTGCGCATAGGATATCGGCGTGGACCTCGACACCGTCCGGACGTTCGTCGCCGTCGCCGACGCGGGGCAGTTCCAGGTGGCCGCCGCCGAGCTGACGGTCACCCAGCAGGCCGTCTCCAAGCGGATCGCCGCGCTGGAGCGCAGTCTCGGCGTGCGGCTGTTCACCCGCACCGCGCGCGGCGCCGAGCTCACCATCGACGGGCAGGCGTTCCTGCCCCACGCGCGCGAGCTGCTGCGCGTCGCCGAGCGTGCGGCCGCGTCCGTGCGCACCGGCCGCCGTCCGCTGCGCGTCGACGTGATCGCGTCGCGCGTCGCCCCGTCGGGCCTGATGCGCGGCTTCCACCGCGCGCACCCCGAGATCGAGCTCGACGTGGTGATGCTGTTCGACGTCGAGACGGCCGTCGCCGCCCTTCGGTCCGGTGCGATCGACGCGTCTTTTCGCGCGGTCGCCGTGCCTGGCCGGCCCCTTCCCGAGGACATCGAATCCGTCCGGGTGCTCGACGAGCCGCTCCAGCTCCTCACGGGCCCCGCCCACGCGCTGGCGGGCGCCCGGTCGGTGACCGTCGCTCAGCTCGCCGGGCACCGGATCTGGATGCCCGGCATCGTCCCCGGAACCGAGTGGGCCGCCTACTACGACGACCTCGTCGCCGAGTTCGGCCTCACCATCGAGGCGACCGGCCCCAACTTCGGCTCCGACGCGCTCCTCGACACCGTTGCCGACACCCCGGCCCTGGCCACCTTCATGGGCGAGCAGACCCGGCTGGTCTGGCCCGCCGGCCACGGCCTGCGCCGTATCCCGGTGACCGACCCGACGCCGGTCTACCCGCACTCACTCCTGTGGCACCGCGACAACCCCCACCCCGCGCTGGCCACCCTCCGAGCCCACCTCGCCACCACGGAGTCAGGCCGCGACACCGCCGGGACCTGGGTGCCGGGCTGGGTGGTTCCGCGCTGAACGCCGGTCACCGGTCACGATGACGATGCCCGGCTCGCCGGGCTGCCGCTGGCCGGCTGTGACGAGCCGTTCGACGAGGTGCGGTCCGGCCGGGTACGGCGGACGGGCGTCTGCAAGGCCGAGGGCGTGGCTGCTCCCACGCGCGAGCTGCAGGTCAGGCCGAGCGTCGCGTGGCAAGCCAGGCCACTCCGTGGACCGTTGCCGTCGCCACGGCGGCCAGGCCCAGGCCATGCAGCACCGCCTTGCGCGCATCGCCGTCGGTCAGCGGCACCCCTTCCGATCGCATGCGGCGGGCGGCCCACACGGCATACGGAATCACCACCGTCGGCGCCGTTGCCACTCCCGGCGTGTAGCGGCCCAAGGCGGCCGCCGACAGAAGGTGGGTGACTCCGTGCAGGCCGAAACCGGTCACGGTCGTGCGGAAGAAGCGGCTGCGGCCGCCCGTACGGGCACCCGCGGCCGAAGCCGCCGTCACGATGCAGCCCATGAGCCCGATCGCGATGTTCACCCGGCGCTGAGGCATGCGGGAGAAGCGGGCCATCGTGGCGATTTCTTCGGCGTCGTTCAGCACCCAGGCGGCCAGCAGGCCCCACGCCACGGTGGCAGGGGCGGCGCTCTCGGCAGGCATCAGTCAAACCTCTTCCTCTATGAAATGCAACGCAACGTTGCGTTGCATTCGCAGCGTACGATGTCGTCATGAGCGTCACCAGAGGTCCCCGCGCAGCGGCCGCCATCTTCGACGCCACCCTCGAACTCCTGGCCGAGCGCGGGTATGACGGCCTCACCATCGAGGCTGTCGCCCGGGCCGCCGGCGTGAACAAGACGACCATCTACCGCTGGTGGCCGTCGAAGCCCGCCCTGGTGCGGGCCACCGTGTTGCACGCACGGGCGCTCGACATCTCCGTGCCGGACACCGGAAGCCTGCGAGGCGACCTCGTGGCGCTCGTCGAACAGGTCATCGGGCTGCTCACCGGGCCTTACGCCGAACCGGTCGTACGCGCCCTGGCAGCCGGTGGGTCGGGCCAGCCCGAACTGGCGGAACTCACCCGGGAGCTCTTCGCCGATCGGTTCGCCCGCGAGCAGCCCGTTTTCGAGCGCGCTCGTGCGCGGGGAGAGCTTCCCGCGACGGACCCCAAACTCCTCGTCGACCTCGTCGCCGGCGCCGTCTGGGTCCGGGTACTGCTGCGCCGCGAACCGCCGACGCAGCACTTCGCTGCCGAGGTCGTGGATGCCGTGCTCCGCCAGGGACCGTCGTAACGGGTCACGAGCCGGTTCTCCGGACATGATCCGGGCCGACGGCCCGAACCCGGGTGGCTCCGTCGTCGATCGCCCGAAACGTGCGCGGGCCCAGCGCCTCGGGCACGGCCGGGTCTGCCCGCGCCGCATGCGTCGACTTCGGCCTCGGAATCACGTGCGCCGCGCTCGGCAGGGCTGTGGGAGGCGTGGCCGGATCTGCGCTCTGACGCGACGGTGCCGGGCTGTGTTCAGCTTCCTCCCGGCACGGCCCCCGCACCGGCACCCACGCCACCGGTGCGTCTCGGGCGTGCCCCCGCACGGCCCTTGCACGCCCCGATGAGCCAGGAGAGGTCATGCCCCGCATCACACGATGGACCGCGGTCACCGCCGTAGCCTTCGCCACCGCACTGGCCGGAACCTCAGGCGCCGGCGCCACCAGCGCGAACGCCGCTCAGGCCCAGGCGGCACCCCGCCCCGTGTACTGGACCGCTCAGCCGCAGGGTGTGACAGCCGCGGCGCCGCAGCGATTACTGAACCAGCCCGTCCGGATCACCAACGACTTCGCCAAACGCCCCACCACTCAGTGCCTGGACGTCGACGCGAACGGAGGCGGCAACGGCACGGTCGTCCAGATCTGGCAGTGCAACGGCACCACCCAGCAGCGTTGGTACCTCTGGAACAACGGCGCACTGGAGAGCTACCGCTTCCCCGGCAAGTGCCTCGACGCGGACCTCAACGGGGGCGGCTACAACGGCACCAAGGTACAGATCTGGGACTGCAACAACACGCCGCAGCAGAGCTGGTCCCACCCGTCGGGCGACCGCGCCATCTACAACGCCCGCTTCTACGGCGGCGGCAACATCGTCATGGACCGCGACGCGAACGTGGTGGGGAACGGTGCCCGCATCCAGTTGTGGGAGAAGAACTTCCAGTCACAGCAGTGGTGGGACGTGTGGGCCGACTGACCCCGGCCGGCCGCGCAGGCCCGTTCCACGCAGGCCCGTACCACGCCGTCACGTGACGCGTCGGACGGATCCGCTCCCCGATCCGTGATGTACCGACCGGGCCGGCGGTCACGGGCTCACCGTGGTGGGCCCTCGGCGCTGGGGGAGGGGGCGGGTGTAGCGGCGGTGCAGCGCCTCGCGCGCGGCGTCGAAGCCGGCTGCGGCGGCAGCAGCCGGTTCCGCGGTGCCTTCGGGGAGGGCCCGGACCCGGATCCGTTGCTCTGCCGCCATGCTCTCGCAGGCCCGCAGCATGTCCATGGTCGGGGCTGCCGCGTTGACCACCAAGACCGGTGCGTCCGGGGCGGCAGGCATCTTGCGGGGGACGGTGACCAGCGACAGGGCGGCGAGGCGGTCGGGGCTTTCGGCCCGGGCCCGGACCGCGCCCGTGGTGGCGGCCAGGTGCCCGCCGGCCGCCGTCACGTCGTGGAGCAGCCGCAGCGGGCCGGTCTCCGTCGACCGGCGTGGCCGCCGGGGCGTCACGAGCGGATCCCGGGAGGCCACTTCGTTGCAGGCGAGCTCCAGGCGGCGGGCCACCCGTGGGTCGCGGAGGCCGGAGGCGAGGGCGAAGGCGTACAGGGCCAGGTGGTCGCAGAGCAGCTCGTCGAGCGGCAGCAGCCTGAGGGTGCGGGCCCGTAGCAGCCAGGGCACCTCCATGCGGTAGCGGCCGTTGGGGTCGACGGCTTCCAGCTCGTGACCGCTGTGCCAGCTGACGGTGACCCGGTCCCGGCGGTCACCCGTGGACGCAACCTGGACGTGTACGTCCGCCACAGACCAGCGGCGGCCCCCGTACTCGGCGAGAGGCAGGCACAATTCCCCAGCGGGGGGTTGGGCGTCCGGCCGCGCCAAGCCGCTCAGGGTGGTGGTGCCGGAGGGGCGCGAGAGCAGTTCGGCGCCGTCGAGGTGCACCGGTGGGAGGCCCCCGGCGAACGTGAGCACCGCCGCTCCGGGCCGGCCCGGAGCAGCTGCGGCCGTCATCGCGCATCCCGCGGTGCGGGGGCACCGGAACCGGTGCTGATCCGGTGAACGATCTCGGTGTGCGACTCGGTCCGGGCCATCAGGTTCGTGAGATCCATGACCGGACCGATACCAGGGCTGAGACGCTTCCGGAATGTGCCGCGCCGGTCAGGACGCCCCTTCCGCGGGCCCGGCGCCACCCGGTGGTTCCCTCCACACGTGTGCCGCTGCCGGACCCGGGCGGGCACGAGGCGCACGTTGCGCCCGCGAGGTGCGCGCTGCCCTGCGTGCGGATGACCGTGGTGTTCCGGACCGTGCCACGAGCGACGTGTGCTTTTCGTCCGGCGCCTGCCGGTACCGGTGGTCCTGGAGCGGGATCCCCGATGTGCAGCGCCCGGCTCCGGGGAGCGACAGGGAGTGACTCCAGTCACTTCCGGTGACGGATGGGACATAGCTTCGCGGGACTGGGGCAAGCGGGCACGAGCACCACCACCGCGGGTAGGCCGCGGTGCCGGAATCGGAGGTACAGCGCGTCGTGTCCGACCAGAAGACCATCCACATCGCCGGAACCTGGCGTTCCGCGATAGCAGGAGCCACGCGAGAGGTCCTCGACCCGGCGGATGCCACGGTCCTCGCCGTCGTCGCCGAAGGAGGCATCGCGGACACCGACGCCGCCGTCGCCGCCGCCCGCGCGGCCTTCGACGGCGGGGAGTGGCCCCGGACCCCCGTGCGGGAACGCGCCGCACTGCTGCGCCGTACCGCCGACCTCCTCCACCGCGACCGCGAACGCCTCGGGCTGCTGGAGAGCCGCGACGCGGGCAAGACGCTGGAAGAGGGCCGCGTGGACGTGGACTGCGTCGCCGACGCCTTCCGCTACTTCGCCGACCTCGTCGCCGGCGAGAGCGCGGGCCGCGTGGTCGACGCCGGCACCCCCGACGTCCACAGCGTCGTCGTCCACGAGCCCGTCGGGGTGTGCGCCCTGATCACCCCGTGGAACTACCCGCTCCTCCAGGCCTCCTGGAAGATCGCCCCGGCCCTTGCCGCGGGCAACACCTTCGTGCTCAAGCCGAGCGAGGTCACCCCGCTGTCCACGGCTGCTCTCATCGGCCTGTTGGCGGAGGCCGGCCTGCCGGCCGGCGTCGCGAATCTGGTCACCGGACCCGGCGACCCCGTCGGCGCGCGGCTCGCCGCCCACCCCGACGTCGCGCTCGTCTCCTTCACCGGCGGCGTCACCAGCGGTACGAAGGTGATGCGCGCGGCCGCCGACTCCGTCAAGAAGGTCGCCCTCGAACTCGGGGGCAAGAACCCCAACATCGTCTTCGCCGACGCCTGCACCACCGAGGACGGCTTCGACACCGCCGTCGACCAGGCCCTCAACGCCGCGTTCATGCACAGCGGCCAGGTCTGCTCCGCCGGCTCCCGACTCATCGTCGAGGAGAGCGTCGCCGAGCGATTCGTCGCCGAACTCGCAGCCCGGGCCGACCGTATCCGCCTCGGCCGCGGCACCGACCCCGGCGTGGAGTGCGGCCCGCTGGTGTCCGCCGCCCAGCGCGAACGCACAGAGGAGTACGTGGCCTCCGCCCTCGCAGAGGGCGCCGTGCTCCGCTCCGGCGGCGAACGGCCCGACGCGCCCGGCTACTTCTACCGGCCGACCGTGCTGGACCGCTGCCACCGCGGGATGCGCGTCGTACGGGAGGAGGTCTTCGGACCGGTCCTGACCGTCGAGACCTTCCGGACCGAGGCCGAAGCCGTCGCGCTCGCCAACGACACGGAGTACGGCCTCGCCGGCGCGGTATGGACCTCGGACCCGGGCCGCGGCCGCCGCGTGGCGGGCGGACTGCGCCACGGCACCGTCTGGATCAACGACTTCCACCCCTACCTCCCGCAGGCCGAGTGGGGCGGCTTCGGCAAGTCCGGCACCGGGCGCGAGCTCGGCCCCTCGGGCCTGGCCGAGTACCGGGAGACCAAGCACGTGTACCAGAACCTCGCCCCCCGACCCGTGCGCTGGTTCGCGGGCTGAAGGAGGAACAGCGCCATGACCACCCCCAAGCACACCCCGGCGCCCGCCGAGCAGGAGTACGACTACGTCGTCGTCGGCGGTGGCACCGCCGGCTCGGTGATCGCCTCCCGCCTGACCGAGGATCCGGACGTCACCGTCGCCGTCATCGAGGGCGGCCCCAGCGATGTCGACCGCCCCGACGTGCTCACCCTGCGCCGCTGGACGGACCTGCTCGGCGGCGAACTGGACTACGACTACCCCACCGTCGAGCAGCCCCGCGGCAACTCCCACATCCGCCACAGCCGTGCCCGCGTCCTCGGCGGCTGCTCCTCGCACAACACCCTCATCGCCTTCAAGCCGCTCCCCTCCGACTGGGACGAGTGGGAGCGGTCGGGAGCCGAAGGCTGGCACGCGGCCGCCATGGACCCGTACTTCGACAAGCTCCTCAACCACATCGTCCCGGTCGACGAGAAGGACCGCAACGCCATCGCGCGCGACTTCGTCGACTCCGCGCAGACCGCCCTGGGCGTACCGCGCATCGAGGGCTTCAACCGGAAACCCTTCCACGAGGGCGCCGGCTTCTTCGACCTCGCCTACCACCCCGAGGACAACAAGCGCTCCTCCGCGTCGGTGGCCTACCTGCACCCCGTCATGGACGAGCGCCCCAACCTCCGGATCCTCCTGGAGACCTGGGCCTACCGCCTGGAACTCGACGGCACCCGTGCGCGCGGGGTCCACGTGCGCGGCTCGGACGGCACGAAGTCCCTCGTCACCGCGCGCCGCGAAGTGCTCGTGTGCGCCGGCGCCGTGGACACCCCGCGGCTGCTGCTGCACTCGGGCATCGGCCCGCGCGCGGACCTGGAAGCCCTCGGCATCCCCCCGGTGCACGACCTGCCCGGGGTCGGGGAGAACCTGCTCGACCACCCCGAGTCGGTGATCGTCTGGGAGACCGACGGGCCGATCCCGGAGAACTCCGCGATGGACAGCGACGCGGGCCTGTTCGTCCGGCGCGACCCCGACTCGGCGGGCCCCGACCTGATGTTCCACTTCTACCAGGTCCCCTTCACCGACAACCCCGAGCGCATCGGCTACGAGCGCCCCGCGCACGGCGTGTCGATGACCCCGAACATCCCCAAGCCCCGCAGCCGGGGCCGCCTCTACCTGACCAGCGCGGACCCCGAGGTGAAACCGGCCCTGGACTTCCGCTACTTCACGGACGAGGACGACTACGACGGCCGGACCCTGGTGGACGGCATCAAATTCGCCCGGGCGATCGCCGCGACCCAGCCCCTCGCCGGCTGGCTGAAGCGAGAGGTGTGCCCCGGCCCGGAGATCACCGGCGACGAGGAGCTGAGCGCCTACGCCCGCTCCGTCGCGCACACCGTCTACCACCCGGCCGGCACCTGCCGCATGGGCGCCGCCGACGACCCCGCGGCCGTCGTGGGACCGGACCTGAAGATCCGCGGGCTCGAAGGCGTCCGTATCGCGGACGCCTCCGTCTTCCCGACGATGCCCGCGGTCAACCCGATGATCGGAGTGCTCATGGTCGGCGAAAAGGCAGCCGAACTGCTCACCCGGGAAGGCGGTACCCGGTGAACACCACCCCCGCCACCTCCGCCACCCCCCACGCATCCGCCGGCCCCGCCACGCCGCCCGTCTTCGCCGTGGAAGGCCTGTGGAAGGTCTTCGGCCCCGGCAAGGCGGCCGCGAAGGTCCCCGGCTCCGCCGACGCCGACCTGTCCGCCGCCGAACTGCGCGAGCGCACCGGCTGCACGGCGGCCGTCCGTGACGTCACCTTCGACGTCCGCAAGGGCCAGGTCTTCGTCGTGATGGGCCTGTCCGGCTCCGGCAAGTCCACCCTCGTACGCTGCCTCACCCGGCTCATCGAGCCCACCGCCGGAAGCCTGGCCATCGACGGCGAGGACGTCCTCGCCATGGACGCCACACAGCTGCGCGCCCTGCGCCGCCGACGCGCCGCCATGGTCTTCCAGCACTTCGGCCTGCTCCCGCACCGCACCGTCCTCGACAACGTGGCGTACGGACTGGAGATCCAGGGCGTCGGACGGGGCGACCGCCGGCTCAAGGCCGCCGGCCTCGTCGCCAAGGTCGGCCTCGAAGGACTGGAGGACCGGCGCCCCGGCCAGCTCTCGGGCGGCCAGCAGCAGCGCGTCGGCCTGGCCCGCGCCCTCGCCTGCGACCCCGAAGTACTCCTGTTCGACGAGCCGTTCAGCGCTCTCGACCCCCTCATCCGCCGCGAGATGCAGGAAGAGGTCGCCCGGCTCCACCACGACGAGGGCCGCACCATGGTCTTCATCACCCACGACCTCGCCGAAGCCCTGCGCCTGGGCGACCGGATCGCCCTGATGCGGGACGGCCGCATCGTGCAGCTCGGCACGCCCGAGGAGATCGTCGGCTCGCCCGCCGACGACTACGTACGGGACTTCGTCCGCGACGTTCCCCGCGAACAGGTGCTCACCGTCCGCACCGCGATGCGTCCGCCCGTCGCCGACGAGGCCGAACAGGGGCCCGCACTCCACCCCGCCACCACCGTGGCCGAGGCGATCCGGGCCGTCGTCCGTACCGGCGGCCCGGCCCGTGTGATCGACCGCGGCCGCTGCCTGGGCGTTGTGGACGACGCGGGACTGCTCGCCGTCGTGGCCGGACTCCCGGCCACCACCGGACGGGGGGTGGCGGCATGATCCGCCCCGCCCGCCCCGCGGCCCCCGTCCCCGACGCCCGGAGGTGGTGCGCATGACCGCGACCCCGACCCCGACCCACACCCCGCCCGACACCGACACCGGCGCCGTCTCCCCTTCGGAGGCCCCCCAGACCTCCGAACGGCCCGTCGGAACGCGTTTCTCCCGTGTCGCGTCCGCCCGACGGGACCGCCCCCGCAGATCCCTGCCCGGCCGTGGCGCCCGCCGCAGGGTCCTCCTCCCGTGGGGCGTCGCCGCCGCCCTGCTGATCCCGCTCTCCGTGGCCTTCCCGGGTGCCGGCAGCTGGCCCGCGGCCCTGGCCGTCGACCTGTCCGGCCCGCTCGGCCGCGCCGGCGACTGGATCACAGACCACCGCGACAGCCACCCGCTGTTCCTCTATTTCTTCGGCCACGTCAGCAACGCCGTCGTGGTGTCCGTCCGCGCCGTGTACGTGCTCCTCCTCGCGGCCGGCTGGACCGGGGTCACCGCCCTGTCCGCGCTGGTCGCCTGCCGCCTCGCCGGTGTCCGGCTCGCACTGACCTGCGCCGCCGCCTTCGCCGCCTGCGGACTGCTCGGCATGTGGGTGCCGACCATGCAGACCCTCGCTCTGATGGTCGTCGCCGTCGCCGCCTCCGTCGTACTCGGCGCCCTCCTCGGGCTCGCCGCAGGGCTCTCCCCGCGCACGGGCCGCATCCTGCGCCCCGTGCTCGACACCATGCAGATCCTGCCGGCCTTCGCGTACCTGCTGCCGATGGTGCTGGTCTTCGGCATCGGCGTGCCCGCCGCAGTCCTCGCCACCGTGGTCTATGCAGCCCCGCCCATGGCCCGCCTCACCGCCCTCGGCCTGCGCGAGGCCGACACGGGCGTCCTCGAAGCCGCTGCCTCGCTCGGTGCCACCGGACGCCAGCGACTGCTGACCGCCCGCCTTCCGCTCGCGCGCCGACAGCTCCTGCTCGGTGTCAACCAGGCCGTCATGACGGGCCTGTCCATGGCCGTCATCGCCTCCGTGATCGGAGCGGGCGGCCTCGGCGACCGCGTCTACCAGGCCCTCGCCTCCGTGGACGTCGGCGCAGCCCTGGCCGCCGGCATCCCGATCGTGCTGCTCGCGGTGGTACTGGACCGCACCGCCGACGCCGCGGGCGAGCGGATCGGCGCCGCCCCGGTGCCCGTCGGCGAACAGCACCTGCTGCGACGGGTGTTCACCGGCTGGTACGGCCGCCTGCTCACCCTCCTCGCGGCGGTGGCCGCCGCCGTCGCCGGCCGCATCGCCGGCAGCTCCCTCTGGCCCGAGTCCTGGACCGTCTCCCTGGCCGACCCGGTGAACTCGGCCGTCGCCTGGATGACCGGTCACCTCTACTCCGGCGTACCCCTCGTCGGCGGCACCGCCGACTGGGCCGCCCGCTTCACCGGCTGGATCCTCGACCCGCTGCGCAGCACACTCCAGGCCGCCCCCTGGTGGCTGCTCCTGCTCGTGGCCTGCGGGTTCGCCCTGCTCGTGGGCACTTGGCGCACCGCACTCACAGCCGTCCTCGCCTTGGGCGCCGTCGGAGTGCTCGGCGTGTGGGAAGCCTCCCTCGACACGCTCTCCCAGGTCCTGGCCGCCGTGGCGGTCACGCTCGTACTGGGCTTCGCGATCGCCGTGGGCGCCGCCCGCAGCGCCCGCGCCGAACGACTGCTGCGGCCCCTCCTCGACGTCTGCCAGACCCTGCCGCAGTTCGTGTACCTCATCCCCGTGGTGGCGCTGTTCGGCGTCGGCCGCGCGCCGGCCGCCGCGGCCGCCGTGGTGTACGCACTGCCGGCCGTCGTCCGGATCACCGTCCAAGGCCTGCGCGAGGTGGACCCGACCGTCGTGGAATCCGCCCGATCGCTCGGCGCGACCAGCTCACAGCTGCTGCGCCAGGTCCAACTGCCACTGGCCCGGCCCGCGCTGTTGCTGGCCGTCAACCAGGCCGTCGTCCTGGTCCTCGCCGTCGTCATCATCGGCGGCCTGGTCGGCGGCGGCGCGCTCGGCTACGACGTAGTCCTCGGCCTCGCCCAGGGCGACCTGGCCACCGGCCTGGTGGCCGGCGCGGCGATCGTCTGCCTCGGCCTGTTCCTCGACCGCGTCACCCAGCCCGCGAAGGAGGCCTGACATGCGCGACGCACAGCACTGCGGCCCCGGCCGCCGCCGACGCGCCGCGGGCGTGTTCGCCGCCGCCGCCGCACTCGCCGTCCTCACCGGCTGCGGGGCCGCGGACATGACCCGCCAGTCGTCCCCGTACGCCGCCGCACAGGGGGCGAAGACCGTGACCCTCTCCGTCCAGTCGTGGGTCGGTGCCCAGGCGAACACCGCCGTCGCCGCCTACCTCCTCGAACACGAGCTGGGCTACCGGGTGGACACCGTCCAGGTCGACGAGGTTCCCGCCTGGGACGCCCTCAGCCAGGGCCGCGTCGACGCGATCCTGGAGGACTGGGGCCACCCCGAGCAGGAGAAGCGGTACGTCGAGGCCAAGAAGACCGTCACCCCCGGCGGCGACCTGGGGGTGACGGGCCACATCGGCTGGTTCGTCCCCACGTACTTCGCCGAGGCCCACCCCGACGCCACCGACTGGAAGAACCTCGACAAGTACGCCGACCAGCTGCGCACCCCCGAGAGCCGCGGCAAGGGCCAGCTGATGGACGGTTCCCCGTCCTACGTCACGAACGACAAGGCCCTGGTGAAGAACCTGGGCCTGGACTTCGAGGTGGTCTTCGCCGGCTCCGAGGCGGCCCAGATCGCCCAGATCAAGCAGTTCGCCAAGGAACACAAGCCCTTCCTGACGTACTGGTACGAGCCGCAGTGGCTCTTCGAGCGCGTTCCGATGACCGAGGTGAAGCTCCCCGAGTACACCGAGGGCTGCGCGGACGATTCACAGAAGGTGGCCTGCGCCTACCCGCGCACACCGCTGCAGAAGTACCTGAACACGCGCTTTGCGAACTCGGGCGGAAAGGCGGCCGACTTCCTGAAGAGGTTCCAGTGGACCAAGGAACAGCAGAACGACGTGTCCCTGATGATCGCCGAAGAGAAGCTGTCGCCGCAGCAGGCGGCGAAGAGGTGGGTGGAGCGCAACGAGACCGTGTGGAAGCCCTGGGTGAAGTGACCGGGAATGCCGGCCCTTGGGGCCGGCACCCCATTGATGGTGCGGCCGTCCCCGGAGGGGTACAACCAGTTACTCTCGGTGAGTTTCGGGTGCCCCCGGGGTGAGCCGCCCCATAGGGCCCACGTCACATACGAACCGGGATAGTGGCTCTCAGCGGGCCCGGTGCTGGTGCCCGATATGGGCTCCTGCCTGCAGGGATTCGTGGAGGCCGTGGGGAGGCTTGGTGGTGGCCGGCTGCGAGGGGCTGTAGTAGGCGGGGTCGTTGCCAGGGGGGCGGGGGGTGGGTAGAACTGGATGAGTCGCCGGGCGGCACGGTGCTTGTCCGCCGCCTGCGAACCCCTCTCCTTGGCGTGAGTGGCTCACGCATGTCTTCGGCATGCCGCGACGGTCTGTGTCCCCTTCGGAAGGTTCCTCCGTGTCCAACGCTGTCATCCGCCGCATCGCCGCTTCCAAGAAGACCCTTGCCGGCTCCATCGTCGCCCTGGGCGTCGCCGGCACCATGCTCGCCACGGTTCCCGC